>NZ_JBEUDO010000083.1:0-7609 GCF_050584665.1 Nitrosomonas sp. ANs5 | reverse complement strand
TCAAGTAATTTTTGCTCATTTTCAAATATTTTTTACGTCTCGTATCGCTGCTTCGATTCTGCTCTAAGGGCCGATTTCTCTGGTGCTGAATGTCTAAACTTGAGTCATATGAAGAAAAAATTGATGTCATTCGGAGCGGGTTTTGCGGCAATCGGTTTGCTGTTGTCCATGGCGAGTCATGCTGATCCGATGGTAGTCATCCAGGGAAAAGCGGTTTTACTGGCGGCTGATGATCAGTTGACTATTTTGCCGGATACACCCGATGAGTTGCTCGCCTGCACTTACGATGACGGGCTATTCGTGCCCGGGGCTTCGGCTGGCATCAGTGTGCCCGTACCCGGTGCAATCGATGTGAAAGTGATCGGAGGCGATGCTTATGTCGCGACTTCCAGTCTGGAAGATAACGCGGCACCGACCGGCTATGCCAAATTTGACGTCAACGCCTGTCTACCCGAAGCGCCTTTCAACCCTCACCGAGCACATGCCAACCTGACTTCGGGAGAGCTGGTCATTCCATGCGTGGAAGTCGATGGTAACGATTACAATCTTGTCATGAAGCAGCGTGGGAGATCCATGAACTGGGAAGTTGATTTCGTGGCCAGCGGCTGTTATTGATCTGAATGCTTGCAGCCATGCGCATGCCGATGAATTGATGTTTAAGGCATCTCGCGGGTATCCAGTGTATTCTGGATGCCTTTTTGCGTGCGCATGGTCTCCAGATAAGTGATGATTTCCGCTATGACCTGTTCCCGCTGTGGTGTTTCTGCTGCGAGAGCCGGCATGGTCGTGTTGTAACGGATGCTGGCGGGTTCATCCAGCCAGCGTCGCAGGTATTCAGGCCGGATGTATTCCGTTACGCTGACCGGGTAATTGAGTTCAGGGGCTTTCCCACCGCCTTCGCCATTGATGGTATGGCAGGCAAGGCAATGTTTACGAAAGTGCAGAAAACCGCGTTTGGCTGCCGGTGATGCACCGGCTGGGGGAACAAGGCGTGGGAAACGGGTGGCAAACGTGGTGAGCTCAATTGCGATGAGTTGATAAGGCATGTCGGATGCGCCCTCTTGACGCAGGGCAGGCGATTGCAAGTTGTCCCAGACTAGATAAAGTGGTCCTAAATCGACCATTTCCTCATTTTGCAGCAGATTGTCCAGCATGAATGGCGAGCCATCCGCGCTCGCAAAAGCCAGATAGGCGTCAAAAGTCAGGAATTTCTCGACCGGAATGCTCGGTTGATAACCATCTTTGCTCACAAAAACGATTTCCTCCGCTGCCCGCCAGCGTTTTCCAAAAATCCGGTCGAACACCGCGCGCGCAGGGTAGGCTTTGTAAGCGCGTGTCCGTTTCTCATGTGCTTCAAAAATCTCCAGGATGTGTACTGGAGCGATCGTGTCGAATTCATCCAGCCGCACGGATTGCACCAGTTTATGATGGTCCCTGAATTCGATTGTCATGCCGGACGGATCCGCCTGAACAGCCGTCATGCTAATTGATAGCATCATGAGTAATACGCTGAGTCTGGTTCGCCAAAGTCGTTGCATGCAAGTCTGACTGGGGAGGCTACAGCATGGGAATTGGACGCGGCTTGCGGTGCTGATCGATGGCCACATAGGTCAACACGGCCTCGGTAACCTTGATGCATACTTCTTGCTCGCCTTCGCGCACACCACGCTGCGCATAGACGGTAACATCAACCGTGATCGAAGTATGGCCAGTTTTGACGATCTGCCCATAGAAACTGACCAGATCGCCTACCAATACCGGGTGCTTGAAGACGAATGAATTGACAGCCACCGTGGCGACGCGCCCGCGGGCCCGACGGATTGCCGGGATGCTGCCGGCCAGGTCGACTTGAGCCATGATCCAGCCACCAAAGATATCCCCGGCATGATTGGTATCCGATGGCATGGGTACGGTGCGTAAAATCGGCTCCTGATCGCTTGGCAAAGAAACATGAAGATCAGGGTGGTTATGTAGGGCTGGCATCATTTCATTGTCAACTCGATAACGGTTATTCAAATACTGGCGAAGAGGGCATGAGTCATGCAGGATCGTTCATGCGCTGCGCTCAGCAGCTTGTTAGTGGCCGGCATACAGTTTTTCTATCTCTGCCTGGTGGCGTTCAAGTATTTTTGCGCGCTTGAGTTTCAGGGTGGGCGTCAGCGTGCCGTTATCGATTGACCAGGGTTCAGAAATCAGCGCAGCCCGATGAATTTTTGCATAACCCGGGAAACCGCTGATCTGGCGGACAATTCTTTCGAGTACGATTTCCTCGGCATATTCATCCCGTGCCAATTGTTTCGGATCGTTTTGTGCATTGCAATGCGTGGCGACCGATTCCCAGCCGCGTTCACTCAGAACAACCAGCGCACTCAGATAAGAGCGACCTTCGCCAATGACCATGACTTGCTCGAAAATGGGGTCGCGTAGAATCGCCGCTTCCATGTCTGCCGGCGGAATTTTCTCGCCTGTTGACGTGACAATAATATCTTTCAGGCGGCCGGTGATGGTGATCCGGCCTTGTTCGTCAATATGTGCGGTATCCCCGGAATTGAGCCAGCCTTCTTCGGATATGATGGCGCGCGTGGCTTCTGGATTATCCCAATAGCCCAGCATGATATTGGGGCCGCGGATCAGCAAAGCATCCTGTTCGCCGAGTTTGACCTCCACACCAGGGATAGTTTTGCCTACGCTGGCGGGTAGGTTGTCGTACAACCGGTTGGCGCAGACGACCGGGCTGGTTTCAGTCAAGCCGTAACCCTGCAGGATCGGTAGCCCCAGGCCGATGAACACCCGTGAAATTTCCGGGGAAAGGGCCGCCCCCCCACTCATTACTTGCCATAGGCGTCCACCCAGTTTGTCCAGCACCTTGCGTGCAACCAGTTTGTCGAGCAACGGCCATAATGCGTGCGAGAGCCGCCATTTGCCGCGTCCCTGCAAATGTTCGAAACGGCTGTATCCAACATCGACAGCCAGCTTGAACAATCCTCTGGCGAGGGCCGGGCCTTCTGCCAGCTTCGCCTGAATGCCCGCATAAACTTTTTCGTAAATGCGCGGTACCGAAACCAGGATGGTTGGCCGGATGTCCGGCAGATCTTCCTGCAATAACCGGATCGAACGCGCATAAGCGACGGTCGCACCGCATAGCATGGGGACATAATAGCCGGCGGTCCGTTCAAAAGTGTGCGAGAGCGGAAGGAATGACAAGAGGAGATCATCCGGCGTGACAGTGACAACCTGGGCGCAGCCATGCGCATTGCTTAAAATATTGTGGTGACTGAGCATCACCCCCTTGGGGCGTCCTGTCGTGCCGGAAGTGTAGATGAGGGTGGCCAGCGCGTGCGGGTCGTTCTGCCTGGGCGGGATAACCTCTGCCTGTGCCGGCAGCCAGTCCTGCAGCGCGATCACGCGCGCATCACCCGCCCGGCTCACATCCTTGGAGGTGGCGGTCAGGATAATGACGCGTACCAACTGTTTGAGCTGATCCTTGACTTCGCTCAGCTCCTCCCACTGTGCCAGGTTCTCCAGCAGCAATAGTTTGGCGCCGGCATTGGCGAGACACCAGGCAGCATTTTCAGCCCGATCCTCGGTATAGAGCGGCATGGCCACCAGTCCCAGTGCGAGAGCCGCCTGCTCATACATGACCCACTGTGGGCAATTGCGCATCATGACCGCGACCCGTTCCCCGGCAGCCAGGTTTTCTTTTGCGAGTGCCGTCTGCCAGCGAGCGACGGCATGCGCCATGTCTGCCCAAGTGTAATCCTGCCAAGCTTCCCGTTTGACATCATAATCCCGGTAGGCGACTTTTTTGGCGGAACGTTCGACCCGCGCCCTGAATAAACCATCCAGGGTGCGGGCTGTTTCGACCGCAATCAAATCAGTGTTCATCGTAGAGGGATGCTTGCTCATGCTGACGCTCCCTCATGCCGATTGTTCGGGTCTTCTCCAAAATCGGGGGGGAAGTCATCTACCATGATCACGCGACGGCGCAGGGTTTTCATCTGATCGAGCATGGCCGCTTCTTCCTCGGTGAGCAGGCCTTGTGCAACCGTCTTGCTGGCCTCCAGCTTGCCCTCCTTGATGGCCTGACGCAGCTTAGCTTCGATGGGCTCGCAAGCAATCGCGCAGGTGAATGCCTGCTCGAGCTGGGCGAGTGGTTCATGGTCTGCTTTGGGCAGGTAAATGCCTGCCGTCAGGCGATCACGTGCCTCGCCCGGATTCAGGATCAATTGAGCGACTGTATGGGCAAGTGTGTCGACAGGCGGGTGACAACGTTTGCCCACGGGGAAAATCATGAACCGTAGCCAGCTACGCATCAGGCGGTTACTCGGAAAGTTAAGCAGAAAATCATCGAATGCCTGTTGTGTGCGGTAAAGCGCATCCTGAATCGACCAATGTAGGAGCGGCAGATCAGCAGCGGGGCGATTATCGTCCTCAAAGCGTTTGAGTGTCGCCGAACACAGATAAAGCATGCTGAGAATATCACCGAGGCGTGCGGAAAGACGCTCGCGACGCTTGAGTGAGCCACCTAGCTTGAGCATGGCAATATCCGTCAACAATGCAAACGAAGCAGAGAAGCGGGTCAGTTGCCGATAGTAGTCGACTGTTTCACTGGCAGCATTGTCGGGCACTTCCTTGACCAGGCGGTGGCTGATGCCAAAAAAGAGGCTGCGGCAGGCGTTGCGCAAGGTAAAAGCGACATGCCCGGTCAGCGCCTGGTCAAATGCCTGCAGGCCACGTTTTTTGTCATGATCCCAGGCGGCATTGATTTCCTGCAAGGTGTAGGGATGGCCACGAATCGCACCCTGACCGAAGATGATCATGTTGCGTGTCAGGATATTGGCGCCTTCCACGGTAATGCCAACCGGTGTCTGCTGATAGGTACGACCCAAATAATTGGCCGGGCCCAAACAGATCCCCTTGCCTCCGTGGATATCCATAGCATCATTGATCGCCTGGCGGCTGCGTTCAGTCAAGTGATATTTGACGATCGCCGAGGCAACCGACGGTTTCTCTCCCAGATCGACTGCACCGGCAGTCATGACACGCGCCGCATCCATCATGTAGGTGTTGCCGGCAATACGCGCCAACGCTTCTTCTACGCCCTCGAAGCAGCCGATTGGTAACTTGAACTGCACACGTACCCGCCCATAAGTGCCACTGGTCCAGGCCGACAGCTTGGCGGCACCCACGCTGGTTGCCGGTAGAGAAATCGATCGCCCGACCGATAAGCTATTCATCAGCATGCGCCAGCCTTGGCCGATTTTCTCCTGTCCACCGATCACCCAATCCATGGGAATGAAAACCTCTTGGCCGGAGTTGGGGCCATTCTGAAACGCGCCGTTAAGAGGAAAATGTCTGCGGCCGATATTGACGCCGGGTGTGCTGGTAGGGATGAGTGCGAGGGTTATGCCGAGGTCTTTCTGATCACCCAGCAGGCCATCAGGATCGCGCAGCCGGAACGCGAGCCCCAGCAGCGTGGCGACCGGGCCCAGTGTGATATAGCGTTTTTCCCAGGTAACGCGCATGCCGAGCACATCCGGCTGGCCATCGTATTCTGTGCGGCAGACGACACCGTAATCTGGAATCGAGCCGGCATCCGAGCCAGCTTCCGGGCCGGTCAGTGCGAAACAAGGCACCTCGATGCCCCTGGCCAGGCGCGGCAGATAATAGTCTTTTTGCGCGTTCGTTCCGTAGTGCAGTAGCAATTCAGCCGGGCCAAGCGAATTGGGCACCATCACCGTGACTGCGGCCGTATTGCTGCGGGAACCGATTTTCATAACCACCTCGGAATGAGCCAGCGCCGAGAAACCATGCCCCCCGTATTCCTTGGGAATGATCAGGCCAAAAAATCCCTTTTCCTTGATGAATTGCCAGGCATGGGGCGGCAAATCATGACGCTCATGTGTGATATGCCATTCATCAAGCATGGCGCATAATTCCTCAACCGGCCCATCGAGAAAAGCTTTTTCCTCCGGGCTTAACGCTGGCTTGGGAAATGCGTGCAGCGCGTTCCAATCCGGTTTGCCACTGAAGAGCGCGCCTTCCCACCAAACCGTACCGGCGTCGAGCGCTTCCTGCTCGGTTTGTGAAATTTGCGGAAGCAGCTTGCGGAAAAATCTCAGAACGAGGTTGGAAACAATATTGCGGCGCAGGAAGGGCACTGTGAACAGCGCGACAATAATGACAATCAGTGATACGAGTAAGTACAAAAGCGACTCTAGCATGGTCTGCACTCCGTGGATTTTTTAATGGTTATTGGTCGTTACACTACCGAAGAATAAGCCACTGTCAAGTTTTGTTTGCTTTTAATGGCCAGAAAGGCATTCCCATCAACGATGGCATATTTGGAAGAGAACGCAGGTGAGCGGCGCCGCAACGCCATCATCTCTCGTGGCGTCAACACCACCAGCAGGCGCATGGCAGCCTTGGCTTTTATGACCTCTTTCAGCCAGAGCAAATCGATTTCAAGCACCTCTTTATACAAAAAACAGCAACGCAGACTATACAATGAAAGCCGTAGTGGATGAATTCGTGCGGTATTATGTGGCTGTCAGTTGAATTGTTAAAACCGGGGCGGTGTGTGTTGTATCAAGTTGACCTCGAGCGTTGAGCAAGCATTGGGCACTATTGACTTATATGCATAGTATATGCATAATAGCGGCATGGAGATTGAATTCGATTCGCAAAAGGCGGAATCAAACCTGCGCAAACACCGCGTCAGCTTCGCGCACGCCGAGCAGGCGCTCCGGGATCCCCTTGGCATAACCATTGAGGATCCAGATTCGGAAGGCGAGACCCGCTTCGTCACTCTTGGAGCAGATTCCCTGGGTCGAATTCTAGTCGTAGTTCACACATCGCGGAAAGATCGAGTCCGAATCATTTCTGCACGAAAAGCCAGCCGAAGTGAGGTGAAAAACTACCATGCGTAAAGAGTACGACTTTAGCAAGGGCAAAAGAGGCCCTGCCATCGAATCACCCGGAAAGACCCGCATCACCATCATGTTGGATGATGACATCATTGAAACATTCCGAAAGAGAGCAGAAGCCAGAGGCATTGGCTATCAAACTGCAATTAATGAAGCCCTGCGGGCAGCCCTGAATGACGAGTATGTACCTTTAACTGCCGGCAAATTAAGAGAAATACTCCGGCAAGAACTGCATCTTGCAGACTAGTACTCCGTTCCGCCAAACCGCTTACATGAAATCGCGCCTTTGCCTGTCATGCGTTGTTGCAAATCCTCGCCATAGCTACGGCTATGACTGCGGTTTGCGCCTAGCCTGGCAGGCGAATCTATCGATTTCATTTGTAAGCTAATTGACGGAACGGAGTACTAGGAGGTTGTCCGAGAATAGCGATCGTAGCGAGGGCGAAGCTGGATGAGCGGAATTTTCTGATCATTTGAGGCGAATAGTTCTATTTAGTGTCTGCCCGAGAACCTCATTTTCCACCATCGCTCTGCCTAATTTTTAATCACGCTGACTAAAATGCAGCAAAATGATGCATTCAGAAACATATGCGTTGTCAATTTTGGGAAATGTTGCCTGGAAACCCCGAATTTTGCCCAGCAGTCACCGCTGATTGCTTGCAATCAGGCGATTTTTCTTGTGC
>NZ_JBEUDO010000082.1:0-7668 GCF_050584665.1 Nitrosomonas sp. ANs5 | reverse complement strand
GAATAAGGTTAGATTGTGAGAGCGAAGCGAGCCACAATCTGAACCGGTTGTTGTACCGTTACTCGCACTAAGGGGTCAGGTCGTGATCCAAGAATTAAGAATCAGGAATCAAGAAAAATAAAGATAAGGCCTAGAATTGTGAATTCTTACTCTTATGGGCTACAGCCACGTACGCTACTCTTGTTTTTCTTGATTAGCGACCTGGCCCCTTTATACGATGGGGTGCGGTACAACCGTCACTTCTTCCGCTTGATATCGCGGAAGAAGTTTTCGTGTGAGCCCAGGGCCATCAGTTCAAGGACAAGGGCACCTTCATCAAAACTGTAACCCAGCAGAATCAATTGCTTGTTCATCTTGAACTTATGGACTCGCAGAAAGGCCAGATCTCCTTTTTTCTGCTTGCCAATGTTGGGGTCGGCCATTAGGTCCTTAACGGCCAAATCAAGGTCTTTTTTCTGGTTGGGCTTGAGTTTCTTTACCGCTTTCTTGAACGTAGGGGTCTGTAATACACTCGTGGCTTTAACCAAAATCGTAGGCCTCCAGCTTTCCGGCGTCCCGCTCTGCCTGCGCGATGATGGCTTGCCTTACAAATTCGTAGGGTAAATCGGGGTTATCTTCCATTATCTCGCCGATTTTTGCCCAATGTTCTATTTGTTTGGGCGGGGTTCGATTAAGCGCTTTGGCTATAATAGTGGCTTTTTCAATTAGATTTTGATCTAAGCGAATGCTGCTCGTGGCCATTTGTACCTCCTGAGTTGAGTTGCCTCAATTGTAGCAATATGCCACACTTGAGGCAAGTTGCGATCGGGTAGATGAGGGTATCTAACCCTCAGCCCCCACGGCACCCTGCATGCGGCTCCGCACAGGGCTGATGTGGTGTCCGGAGAAGGTGAAGCGAAGTTTTGGCTTGAGCCCGAACTTCAGCTTGCGAACACCTACCGCTACAATCGGTAACGCAATACGACGGGGCCGGGTCTATAACAAAGAATCAAAAATAACAAAGACAGGATATAGAATTGTGAATTCTTATTTCCATAAATTTGGTAAAAACCACCGTCTTTAGACGGTGACTTTGACTTTAAATGTGTTGACTTATGCGCGTTTAGCTTGGTGCGCTAACCCACCTACTTTCATTAGGTGGTAGTTCAATCTTGTGGGTCATAGTCCTGTACGTTACTCTTGTATTTCTTTATTAGCGACCTGGCCCCACTCTGCACCTGAATCAAATTGAACACGCCGCCAGCCCTGCAGATGAATCCTGGCGCAATATCAACGCCATGAACGACCTGGTGCAGGCCATCATCACCCGCACCCATGTGCTGACCATCGCCGCCTTGCAGGGCAATGCCGGCGCCGGGGGGGTGTTCCTGTCATTGGCGGCCGACTATATCTATGCCCGCCGGAGCGTGATCCTGAGTCCGCATTACAAAAGTATGGGCAATTCGTACGGATCGGAATACTGGACCTATCTGCTGCCCAAACGGGTCACACCGCAACAGGCAGCCGCCCTGACCGGCAACCGCCTGCCAATCGGCGCCGATGAAGCGCGCGCGATCGGCTTGATCGATGACTGCTTCGATCTCGCACACCAGCCATTCCGCGACCAAATCACCCAGATCGCCCTGGCGCTGGCAAACAGTCCGGATTATGCAAGCCTGCTGCAACGCAAACAAGCCCAGCGCCAACAGGATGAAAACCGCAAGCCCCTGGCGGCATACCGCGCCGAAGAACTCGCGTGCATGCAGCTCAATTTTTATGGCTTCGATCCCAGCTACCATGTCGCCCGCTACCACTTCGTCCACAAACTGCCCCATGCCTGGACACCGCTTTATTTGGCGAGGCATCGCCGGATTGTGCCTTGTTAGCGTTGGGATATTCGCGTTCCAGCGCGTTCGGCAGGTAAACCGCCCCGAACCCCGAATCCAGATCCTTGTCGTGCAAGCGCAACCCTTCCAGAAAACGCATGCCGGTACAGTAGAGAAGGCTCGCCACCAGCCACGCCGTTCCATTCAACTCGTTCAGCAGCGCCGCCACCTCTCGCGGCGTCATCACCACCGGCAAGCGCTTGACGACTTTGGCTTCCATGACCTCTTTCAGCCTGGGCAAATCGATTTCAAGCACCTCTTTATACAAAAACAGCAACGCAGCCTATACAATGCAAGCCATAGTGGATGAATTCGCGGTGTATTATGTGACTGTCAGTTGAATTGTTAAAATGGCTGGGGTAGTGCGTTTTGTCTCAAGACTTGACCCCTAGTCTACTCATGAGAAAGAGTGTTTTTTCTATAGGCATGCGATGATATACACAAGATATGTTTCCCTCTCCCGTGTATTGATGCTATGTTTGTTGCTAAGCATGGTCTTGGGCAGCACGTTTGCCCAGAACACCGCTGTTTTACAGACAGCTACGCTCGATGTGGAAACGCCCGCCCCTACTGGTGTACGTGAGCGCAGCCCCGAAGAAGAAGTCGAAAGACAAGTACTGCGTGAGCAAGCAGATGAGGTGCTGCAGCAGCAAGAAAGCAGCGTTGAGCAGCGGCTTATTCGCACCTATGCCTCCATCCCTGGTCTGCAAGATGTCAGTGTACAAGTAGAGGGAGCGGTGGTTATTCTATCTGGGACGGCTACCCGTGCTCTGCGTGAAGACGCTGCTAACTTGGCCAGAGAAATGGACGGGGTGTTTTATGTGGTCAACAAGATTGAGCTAGATGCTGATCTTGATGTGACCATCAGCCCTGCGATTGCCCGTTTGCAGCAATATTTGCGTGACGCTGTATCGTTTTTTCCTGCCTTTGTGATCGGTGTGCTCATCGTGGCGCTTTTCGGCTTTTTTTCACAGCTTGTAAGAAAATCCAACTGGCTCTTTGACCGCCTGAGTGTGAGCGGCTTGCTGAGCAGCATGATCAGACAGCTTGCCAGCACCGCTTTGTTGGTGGTGGGTTTGTTGCTTGCTCTGGATCTGATGGGCGCAACTGCGCTGGTCGGGGCGGTGCTAGGTACGGCGGGGGTCGTGGGTTTGGCGCTTGGTTTTGCCTTTCGTGACATTGTCGAGAACTACTTGTCAGGGATCTTACTGAGCATCCGTCAGCCCTTTTCCATTCGCGACAATGTGCGCATAGGCACCTACGAGGGAGTGATTGTGCGCATGACCTCACGGGATATGATTTTGGTGACTTCCGATGGCAACCACCTGTGCATCCCCAACGCCACGGTGTTTAACAGCGTCATCACAAACTTCACCCGCAACCCTAGGCGCTCGTTTAGCGTAGACGTCGGGGTGGACGTGTCAGAAGATTTACAGATGGTACAAGACGTAGGTATCAACGCCATTAGAATGCTGCCCGGGGTATTGCAAGACCCTATGCCCAGTGCGCGCATTAGGTCTTTGGGAGACTCCAACATTCTCATCACCTACACCGCGTGGATAGATCAGCAAGAGGCTGACTTTGGCAAAGTACACAGCAACGCTATTTTGGTGCTTAAGCAAGCCTTGGATGATAAAGAAGTCTTGATGCCTGAGCCGACGTATAACATTCGCCTTAAACAAGTGGATAACTTTACTCTGCACAGCCCAACCCAGAAGAAGAGCCTCCAAAGTCTGGAGGAAACGGTCAAAACACTCGATACGACTGTGGACACCAGCCTAAAAAATCAAATTGAGGAGGACATCAATGACACAGAAGAAGAGAATTTGCTCGAACCAGAGAAAGAGAAAACTCTCCCCAACGCCTGATCGTAGCAGGTATCATCTGGTCACGGCCATCAACACTGACTTTATTTCGAAGTGAAATCTAGTAGTTAGTCACGAAAAAACATAATGATAGGAAATGAGGGGGCAGGAATTGATCATTCAAAAGTGAAAGCATTCTTTCCATGTAATATTGTTCCTAGATTCAAACAGAGAGAGGCATATAACGCCGGAGTTATACCGCTACTCGTAATGAGTCCACATGCGCAGAATTTTTACTATTTTCTCTTGCTCGATGACCTGATACACCAGCCGATGCTGGTATTCATGCGTCGGGAATAGGCTCCCGCGAGGTCACCAACCAACTTTTCGTATGGTGGTGGGTTTTGATAAGGATTATTACCGATGACTTCTAGTAGTTCTTGAGCTTTGCTTTTAAGCCCAGATGATGCCAATTTCCTTGCATCCATCTTGGCCTGATTGGTATATCGAAGCGCCCACATTACCAATCAAGATCCTTGCTGCATTCATCTGTATCAGTCGCCATCCCGTCCATAATGGACTCACGCATACCCGGCATGGAAACCAGATAAAGCGTCTCATTTATAGCATTCCAGTCCTCCTCCGACAGGAGCACCGCATTGGATCGTTTCCCCTTAATTACAATTGGCTGATGAGTTTCAGCAGCCTCATCAATAAGACTATACAACTTAGCCCTGGCTTCAGTCGCATTAAGCATTGTCACAAATCACCCCCAAAGACCAAAAGCGTACGCGAATACGTACGCAATATCAATTAGGGTTTCCAAATATAACGCCCAACTCACGCGCCGATTTGGAGCTACGAAGCAGCGTAAAATCGGGATCAAGCTCTGGCGAGTGGCATTACGTGAAATATTGGGGCCAGCGTAAAATTATATTGAGCTATTTATGAACTTTATCTTTCTTCCGCCAGCCAGCAGGCCGCTTTCTGGCTGTTACCCGCCGACCCGTCAATTTTTCTATTTCCGCTTTAAATCGTTCATTGCCCAGTGCCAGCCCTTTGTTCAGCGTTTGTCGAATCTCTGTCAATAATTCTCCTTCGACATGTTGTTTGAATAATTACCGGTATCTGGCCTGCCGTTCGCTTTCTACATTCATTGCCTAAGGAGTCGTTCATAAATAACTGTAACACTTGGATCACATCTGGTGGACGCACTGCGGCGTTGCTCGTCGTCGCCATAGCCTTGCTATGACTCCTAACCCCAGATATCAAGCTGCACCTGCAGAACCCCAATGACATCGCCATCGACTACAGCGAAGTGGCGCTCGACCTGAAAGTCGACGGCCGAAGCCTGGCGAGCGGCGTCAGCGACCAGCGGGGCAGCGTGCTGCGCGCAAGCTGGCTGGTGGCCTGACCGGCACCCAGCGCTTCGCGGAAAGAGGCACGCTGGATCTGCCCGGCGAGGCCATCGGCCGCTACCGCCCCGCCCCCTGAGTACCGCGACTAACGCTCGGGAGCAGTGCCAGGCTGCAGGCAATGTCCGGCGCGGCAACGGTTCGCCTGGTGACTGGGGTCTTCCTGCATCAGTTTGCGGGTCACCCCGTTGGTCCAGCCAAAACCGTCCTGCAGCGGGTACTCGCCGCCACCTGCATGTTCGGTGCAGGGCCGTAGCAAGTACTTTTCCACTAGTTTGCCTTCGCTCTCGTAGAGTGTGGCGACGATGGTCAGCCAGCGCTTCTCGATTTCAGCGGCCAAGGCGTCATGCCGGTAATCCTGCAGGCCGCGAATGCCCATCCACTGCAATGGCGCCCAACCGTTGGGGCGATCCCATTGCTCGCCACTGTCGCCGATCTCCGTGGTGGCCAGGCCGCCCGGCGCCAGCAAGCGCGCCTTGACAGTCTGCGCTACCCGGTCGGCCTGCCGCTGGCTGGCCAGGCCGACGAACAGCGGCGTCAGCGTGGCGGCGGTGAGGTTCGGCCGCTGCTGCCGCAGGCGCCAGTCGTAGTCCAGGTAGGCGCCGGTCTCCTCGCTCCACAGATGGCGGCCAATTGCCGCCTGGCGCGCCTCGGCCAACTGGCGGAACCTCGAGGCTGGCCCATGCTCGCCCCTAATCTCGCTAAGCCGAGCGATCTGACGCTCCAGCCGGTAGAGGAAGCTGTTCAGGTCCACAGGCACGATGCTGGTGGTGCGGATGCTCGATAGCCGGTGGCTGTCGTCGAGCCAGCGCGAGCTGAAATCCCAGCCCGATTCGGCGCCGGCGCGCAGATCGCGATAGACCTCATGGGCCGGCCGCGCGGATTCGCGCGCGGTGGTGATGTCTTCCAGATAGGATTCTTCGCGCGGCGCGTCACTGTCGTCCCAGTAGCGATTGAGCAGTGCGCCGTCGCCCAAGCGCACGCAGCGCTGGGCGGCTTCGCCAGCGCGCAGCACGTCGCCGCCGCTCATCCAGAATGAGTGTTCCTTGTGCAACTGTGGCAGGTAGTCACTGGCGCGATGCACGCCGGCTTCCTCGAACAGGTCGGTCATCAGCGCGAAGACCGGCGGCTGCGAGCGCCCAAGGTAATAAGTGCGGTTGCCGTTGGGCACATGCCCGTAGGTATCGATCAGGTAGGCAAAGTTGTCGGCCATGGCGCGCAGCAGGTCGCAGTGTCCGCTTTCGTCCAGGCCGAGCATGGTGAAGTACGAGTCCCAGTAGTACAGCTCTGTGAAACGCCCGCCCGGTACCACGTAGTCGTGCGGCAGCGGCAGCAGCGAGGAATGCTCGGGATGCTCGCGGGGATGGCGGGTGAGCACCGGCCAGAGCCGGTCGATGTGCTCGCTCAGGGTGTCGTCCGGGTTGGCCACGAACTCCTGCGCGGACATCTCGAACAGACTGAAATGCTCGTGCACAAAGGCTGCGAGGTCGAAGTCTGGCGCCTCGCAGCGGGCGCGATAGGCTTCTAGAATCCGCTCCGGAGGCTGTCGCGGGGCGCAGTCGACGAAGGTCTTGCTGTCGGGGAATACCCGCTGCATCTGGACCGCAACGAACAATTCCTGATAGCGCTGCGCGGGGGTCAGGGTGTCGGCGATGGAAACCATGCCGATGTCCGTATCGAAGCGGCTGGTCTGGTCATTCACTGCTCGCGGTAATTCCATAGCAAACCTCCATCGAAAAAAATGTCGTTCCTGTCATGTAGCTGGTGTCGTCCGATGCCAAAAAGGCAACCGCGCCACTTACGTCACGTGACTGGCCGAGGTGCTGGGCGGGAATGTTGCCGAACAATGCAGCGATCTTCTCCGGCAGGTTCATCAGCGCGCTGTTGATCGGTGTCTCGATGGCGCCCGGCGCGACGCTGTTGACCGTGATGCCCAGCGACGCCAGCTTGATGGCCAGGTTGCGCGTCAGCATCTTCAGTCCGCCCTTGCTGGCGCAGTAGCCGGTGAAGTTGGGAAAAGGCAGCTCCTCGTGCACCGAGCTGTTGTTGATGATCCACCCGCCGCGCCCGCTGTCGCGCGGCCCCTGGTCATACTCGCGACCGTTGAGCACCACGTCGGCGCCCCCCTCGGCCAGGCGCAAGTCAATACCACGGTCGATGCCCTGGGAACTGCCGGTGACCAGGGCGTCTCTGTTCGACAATCTCATCCACCCATCTCGCTGTCTGCACCTTCTCGTTTACCATAATGTTGCGTCACTGTCACGCACATCCCACTTCCCAAATTCCGCGATTGCATTTTATATTTTTACCTGCGGAATTACGAATTACGAATTACGAATTACTAGAATTACAAATTAAATTACGGTGACAGTTTACTAAATACACTTTATTCCCACCCTTTACTTTCTTTTGCGGCCACGTTTCTTCGCCTTAAGTTCACGACCAGTCATTGCCGTTAACTTTTCGATCCAATCCTCCGAACCCAAAGGTCGTCCAGTTGTTTCCGACTGACGAAGCCTTTTGAATGCCTCGGTAACATCTTCCTGAGCAAGAAAAGTGGCGAAGTCACCATAACGATCTAGT
>NZ_JBEUDO010000081.1:0-8017 GCF_050584665.1 Nitrosomonas sp. ANs5 | reverse complement strand
TCCCGCCCATCGAAAGTGCAATCAATCTGAGCGGACGGCTGATGGGCACTTGCTCGCGTAACGCTTCGGTCATAGCAGCGATTGTGCTGGGGCTCGTGACTTGATACATGCGGCCATTGCCGGGAATATCCGGCGTCATGATCGTCGCAGAGGGAAACTGCTGCTGCAGCTTCCCGGTAAAACATCCCCAGTGTGTGGCCTCGCGCAACAGACCACGGATCAAAACGAAATGTGCGCCATTCATTATGCGTACCAAAGCGCCAGCGCTCGTTGCTCCAGTTGCAGCGCGTCACTTTTATTGAGCCAACTTTCATACGACAAAGTTGCGTGCAACAAGAACTCCATGAGGATCAAATGACTTCTCAGCACTCGATTAAGCCGGTGCGGCTTAATTGGGTGATACAAACCCAGCAATTGGCGCAATTGCAGTGGATACTTGCGTATCCATCGCCACGAACCCATTTCAAGGGTCAATGGCAAAAAAATGTTGTTGCCCGCCAATGATTGCAGATAAAGAAAATCCCATAGATCACCATGTACCAAATAGTGTTGGGATTGCGGCTCGAAGAGATAATCCTGATGGGGATAAGTCTGCATAAAGAGATCCCGCAAGCAACAAACTTCCTTTAGATGTTTAATCGGCTCAAGCCGGCTTCTGGCATAAGGAAACCATATCTGGTTACGGTAACCAAAACCAGAATGGCAATCCAGAACCAGACTGAACGGAGCGGGTAAAACTTCCCGCGTAATAAAGTCGCACAATGCCTGCGACTCGGGTTGCATGGCTTCAGAAGCTTTTCCCCGGTACCATGGCAAAAAAGATGAAATGCGATGTCCGCCTGCAAGCCAGATTGTTTTTTCATGACTGTCTACCGGCGCATTGCGCATCAAGTCGACGCCCCGGCCATTGGCGCGGGTATAGTTGAGCATGCCCACCGGATTAACCAGCGGCAAAACATTGATGTGTACCCGTTGCAACATATCATTCAAAACCCGATCCCACTTCAGACGCTCCAGCAGGCCTTCCAGAAAAGCGATCACCACTTGCGTACCGATACGCTCCAGACCATGAACACCCGCAACATAGGTCATACATGGCAAATCTTGCGCGCTGTTTCCAAGCGTAAGGGCGTAAATTGGCAGCATGCCATCACCACTGGCAACGTGACAGAGCACTTTGCTGCGCAAATGTGCTTTATCGCTCACCTGGATGATGGCCTCAATTTGCTGGAGCTCGGGAAATGACTGCTTCAGAAGCGGATTGTCATGCATTTATATACGATCATTTAAATTCTGTTTACGGCGATCTTACTCGGGCCAGCAAGCGCTATCAATGATGCGTCGCCTGCCCGTCTCATTTTGATGCTGAAAGCGCGCACCTCGTCCTGTGGCCTATAAACTGCGAATTTCAGCCCGTACAACCGAGATTTCCAAGCTTGAGAAACACGACCTCAAACAAAAATTCCATTTTAATTCCTGGCGGGCACGTCCATAATGAAAAAGCGAACATTGTCTAACCGCAAGACAAGGAGTCATCATGGATTTGGAAATAGGCAAACTGGATGCATTAAAATTTTTGACAAAACAGTACATTAGCAATGCCTGGCTTGCTCTCGGCATACATTTGGTGGTACTCGGGTGGTTGCTTTCATCTCAGCAAATACAGGTGCTGATAACAGAAGAACTGTTCATACAAATCGGCTTGACATGTGCGTTGTTACTGCTCGAGTGCCTGCGCTGGTTTGTAAACTGGCCCATTCATCGCCGTATAAGATTTCTTGAAATGGAAGTGGCGGCAAAAACCAGCACAGCGCTTGCGCAGGCCTATACCATCAAACTCTACAGATTTATCTGTAATGAACTGTTGATTTGCTTGTTAACGGTTTTTGCAATCACCTTCATCTGGCTTTATCCCTATTTATAGCGCAGAAGTCTGCAGGTTCACATATCCCCGGATCGACTACACCACAACATTTTTGCCATGGCAATAACCGGGCATGCATGCAAACACCATTGCCACCGCCTGAGCGCGTCTGACGGAAACAGGCAGGGAATCAGGCCGAGAATCAAGAAAACAAGAATTAAAATTCTCGATTCCAGACATGATCATAGTCTTTTATCTTGACAGTTTATAGCGGGAGTATGAGGTGGTTGAAGTTTGAGTAAACCGGGGTGTATGTGTTAACTCAAGATCTGACCCTTATTGTTGTTGTTGTGACCCTTATTGTTGCTTTTGATTACGGAGTCATGGCTTGTTCCGACATGGACTTTCACCGTGCTGTTTATGCGCCTTCGCAGGCGCACTTGGGATTCATTGCATTCACCCCAACCTACGGGCTGTTACGGCAAACGGTCAGGCACGATCGGAAATCCATCCACTCCGCCCCCCTTGATTCAGCTTTTGATCAAAAAACCTCACTTAGGTGTAGGTGTAGATTGCTCAAAAGAGATCTTGAGGTGTGTGCCAGTGGCTTGCGCAATACGTTGCAGCGTTTTTATCGTTGTGTTGTCTGCGCCACTCTCAAGGCGTGCAACAAGAGATTGTTTAGCTCTTAATCTTTTGGCCAACTCAGATTGTGTCAATCCCGCCAAATTCCTGGCCTTAATAATTGCAGAAGCAATTTCAAATTCCTCAGTTATTGCCTCAAAATCAGCTTTATAACTAGGGTCATTAAGCCATTTCCTGTGGAGTTCATTTACTTTAGTCATTGCTCAATCTCCTGTGCTCTTTTTAGGGCTAGCTTGATATCTCTGCGAGACATTTTTTGCGTTTTCTTTACAAAAACACGCACCACAACTACTCGCTTGGGCTTGACTGTTACATACAGTGCACGAGAAATTCCATCTTTCCCTTTCATACGGATCTCCCATAAAACATCTTCAACATGTTTTATGTAAGGCTGGCGCACATTTTGTAAGCCATGTATCTCAATCAGTTGACTGATCCAAACAAATCTCGCCCTCATATCAGTGGGTAAGGCTTCAAGCTCTTCGTCAACGGTTTTATCTAATGTTTCAACAGTCCATGCCATAGTCAAATATAACATATATGTTATAAACTCAAAAGATTCTTTAATCGCGACTACATATTAATCGGCCGTGAGAATTCCTTAATCAATGTAATCAATGGGCCAGATATGATTGTAAATCGATTTACTCCGACCCCTTTAATCTCCTGTCAACAACCGGGCATCCATGCAAACACCATTGCCACCGCCTGAGCGCGTCTGACGGAAACAGGCAGGGAATCAGGCCGAGAATCAAGAAAACAAGAATTAAAATTCTCGATTCCAGACATAATCATATGTCTTTTATCTTGACAGTTTATAACTGGAGCTGAAGTTTCACGCTTTTTTATCGACCTGACCCTTATTGTTGCTTTTGATTACGGAGTCATGGCTTATTCCGACACGGACTTTCACCGTACTGTTTATGCGCCTTCGCAGGCGCACTTGGGATTCATTGCATTCATCCCAACCTGATTCAGCCATTTTAGAATACCTGTGTTGCAGGAAAGCAGGATATGTTTTAATGTAACGAATCCTTACCGGGATTAATCCTATGCACCAAATAGCTAAATTAACAAACAAAGGCCAAATTACCGTACCCGCTGAAGTCCGGAAAGCGCTGCATCTGAAATCTGGCGACACACTCGCCTGGGAAGTACAGGAAAATGGAAAAATCATCGTCTACAGGGTGGAAGCAGTCGATGTGGACTACCTTGGCGCATTAAACGACACGCTATCTGAATGGAACAGCGCTGAAGATGACGAAGCTTACCGCAATCTGTAACCGCTTTGATATTGTAAAGATTCCTTTTCCATTTACTGACCGGCAGGCGCACAAGAACAGACCTGCGGTTATCATTTCATCAGCTCAATCGTTTAACCAGCTTATCGGCCACAGCATCATGGCAATGATCACCTCCGCTCAACACACGCCCTGGCCGCTTGACACACCTATTAATGATTTGGATAGCGCCGGCCTGCCAGCGGCATCCATCATTCGTTTAAAGCTTTTTACACTGGATCATCGTCTCATTATTGACACTTTAGGCCACTTGTCCGCAAAGGATGCACTGGTTTTCAACAAAAATCTGACCGCACTTTTCAGCGATTCATAAACCATAACCATCCTGCATACCCCGCCAGGGCGCTGACAATCCGCCATACAAGTTGGAGCTTATTGTCACGCTCCCCAACCCGCTACCCCAACACAAACCGCAAAAAATCACTGTCCGCCGCGCACGAGCCGAACGTGGGCGCCGTCGGTCTTACCGTAGATGTCGTCATGGCCACTGTGGAAGTTCAGGAGCCACGCGCCATTCACGCTACCGGCATACGGGGACGCAGACCAGAACCAGTTCAAATTACGGTAACAGTTTACTAAATATACTATTTAGCATCATGTTCCTTCTTCTTTGGCCCGCGTTTTTGAGGCTTTAGTGTCTTGCCGATCAATCTTTCCAACCTATCCATCCACTCGTCGCTGCCCAAAGGTCGCCCTGTCGTCTCTGACTGCCGAAGGCGTTTGAATCTTGCCTCATCGTCAGTAGAGTCTTCAAGGAGAGCAGCGAAGTCCCCATAGCGTTCAAGAATAGGCGAAACATTAACCAGTTTATCGTCCCTTCCCGAAAGATGGGCAGCGACACTTGACCACTGCCAGTCTTGCGCTTGCCGCACAAGTTTTGCGCGCACCGGATTCAGAGAAACGTAGCGAACTGCATTGAACAGATGGCCTTCATCCATCACAACCGATCCAAAGCGCCCTTGCCATAAATGCCCAGTCGTTCTCATGCGTGCATTGATATAGCCTGTATAGCGTCGATGAGCATCAGCAAAAGTGTCACGTAAGCCATCCTTGTCTGACGGCACGGCGATAAGATGGACATGGTTGGGCATGAGGCAGTAGCACCAGATATCTGTCTTGGCCTTAATGGCCGCCTCGCTGAGCAAGTCGATATAGAGCATGTAGTCTTCGTCCTCAAAGAAGACTCGATTTCGCCGGTTTCCACGCTGGGTAACGTGGTGAGGATGACCGGGTACAACGATACGGGGTAAGCGAGACATGCGCCAATAGTGACATAATTAGTTCATTTGGTAAACTGTCATCGTAATACCACAATCTTGGCATAAAGCACGCTTTCGTTCATTGTCTCAACATTGCGTAGGATAGATTATTGACTATAGCAACAAAAGACTTGACCCCGTGCTTGTGTAGGCTATGCCCGAGCATTTGGCGTAGCGTTCGATGCTGATTGACCAGTTCGTAAAGGCGGTCGTAGTCGATATTCAGGTCCAGGCGTAATACGCCACAGACCAGGATGTTCCATAGCGTCATGCCAGGGCGGCCATTGCGCTTGTTCACTTCGGGTGCAATGTCACTTTCCAGCAGGGCAAAAACTGCTTCGCGCAACGGTACGTTTATGTACAGGTGCTGCAACCCGCGCAGTATCTTCGGTATGTCGTCTCGGGACCGTAAATCAAATTTGATTTCCGATATGTCGATTTCACCTAATTTCATCTGGGCATTTTGAACTACGCGCATGAGGCACTCGATTCGAATGAAGTGGGTTTCTTGAAGCAGGTATTTTCTCAAACTATAGTCGAAGTTTGAGGTTTTTATGGCCAAAAATCTACTAAAACGGGCTATTTATGGCAGTTTTGGCCAGAATTCCGCAAATCTTCTTTACTAAAATCAGGTGCAACAAGTTGTTTTATAATCAGACAATGAGTTTTCGGGCAGACACTACTTACGAGAAGGAATAAACTGTGCATAGGATCACCAAGACTCACCTTGACAGCTTTGTAAAGAGCCATGGGTATGAGCAACTGGCAGAGTCAAAGCAATTCGAGCTGTTTGTAAATTACTCAGTCTTGGCTGCTAGGTTAGTTAATACTTATGAGCTTGACGACGTTACCTCGAGCGAGGCTGATGATGGGATCGATGGCGTGGCCATCATAATTGATGAAGAGTTGGTTATCTCATCAGAGGATGCTGAGGCTTGTTTTAGCACTGGAAGGAAGAACCATGACGTAGAGGTTGTCTTCATTCAGGCAAAAACGAGCGAAGGTTTTGATCTAGGAGACTTCCTTAAATTCAAAGAGGCGATTCTTCGATTCTCAACTTCAGACAATTATGAATCTAACGATTCTGTACAAAACAATGCTCGCGAAATATTTGATGTGATATTGAGTAATGTTCCAAAAATCAGAGGCGGAAAACCAAATATAACTGCAAGATTCGTCACTACTGGAATCTATAGAAATCCCAATGCATTAGAAGATGCAAAAAAGGACTTTCTGAGACAGCTAACCGATCTAGGCTATTTTGGAAGTGTGGACATAGATTTTCTTGGAAGGGATGAAATAACTAATCTCTGGATAAGCACTTATGAGACTGTTACCTCAGAGATCGAGATGTTCAGCAATGCCGCACTTCCAAAGATCCATGGGATAGATGAAGCCTACCTTGCAGTTGTTAAGGCAAAAGATCTCGTTGATAACCTTCTTCTAAATGATGATGGAAATCTTAGGGCTCATGTATTTCAAGAAAATGTCAGAGCGTTTCTTGGCATCGAGAATCCAGTCAATGAATCCATAGCAAAAACTCTCGACGAAGCAAATCAATCCACAAGGTTTCCTGTCCTTAATAATGGAATTACAATTGTAAGCCCTGACGTAAGAGTTCAAGGTAGCGTTTTGCATCTTGAGAATTTCCAGATAGTAAATGGCTGCCAGACATCAAATGTGTTGTTTGAGTGCAGAGAGAGCCTAAACGATTCGGTGATGGTTAACCTGAAGGTTGTCGAAACCTCAAATGAAGACGTTTTCGCTGACTTGGTTCGTGCTACAAACAGCCAGTCAAAAGTTGATGAAACACAGTTTTTATCGCTTCGTCCAGTAGTAAAAAGGGTAGAAGAATATTTCAATACTTTTGAAGGGCAGGATGGGCGCTTATATTTTGAGCGTAGAGACAGACAGTATGTAGGTCGAGATATACCAGCAGTACGAACTTTCAATGTTAATGTTGCGGCTAAAGCCGTTGCTTCTATGTTCTTTGAGCGTCCAGACCTTGCATATCGCTATCCGAAGCAAATGTATGATCAGCTAGGGGATCAGATTTTCTCTGATGATACAAAAGAATCTGTTTTTTATGCGGCATGCCTCTCTCTTTACAGGTTGCATTTATTGGTGGCAAGTGCGGATATACCTCAGAATATGCGGAAGTATAAGTGGCATATCCTTGTTCTAGTCAGGGCGCTCGTGGCAGGAAAAGAAGTCTTTAAGATCAATTCCAAAAAAATGGAAACATATACTGGAAAGTTGATTTCAAGCTTTTCTAAGCACGGCGCATCTGTGTTAGACCCATTTAATGAAGCAATCGGTATTATTCAGTCTTTCGAGAATCTCACAGATGATCGATTGAAGCGCCAAGCGGTACTAGACGAAATGTTGGCTAAAGTTTAGCTAACAAATGGCTGTTGCCGGACGCGCCTGCGCTGGCGCTCCGGTGCGCCGCAAAGCCAACGCGTTAGGATCACAAAAACAAAGGAGAATTTATATGGCAAATCAATTTAATATAGGCGACATCGTCCAGCTTAAGTCCGGCGGGCCAAAGATGACTGTAACCAAAGTTCAGGATAAACATGTATCAACTACATGGTTTGCTGGTAGCAAAAAAGAAGATGGCATATTTCCACTGGAAGCCATTGTGATTTTTGAAGAAAAAGGGAAATGAGAACATGCCCACAACAGCTAAGGATGTCGCTCAATGGATGCTTGATGAGATTAATAACGGAAACTATCTCTACCAAGAACAAGCCGCCTATACCATTTTCGAAATGTTTGGTGATGACTTCGTTTACTACAATGACAACGGCAACTTGGCTATTGAGAAAAAAGTCCTCAACGCATTTAGGACGTTGACGGATGACTCAGTGGTGTGGTCAAGAAGCGAGAAAATGTGGCGGCTCAGAGAAGATTATGACGAACCAGGACGAATGCAGTACTAAGCC
>NZ_JBEUDO010000080.1:0-8473 GCF_050584665.1 Nitrosomonas sp. ANs5 | reverse complement strand
TTAAGAAGCTGCTTGATCCTGTCATGCAACAGCGAGGAAGTTCATGTACGCAGCAGCAATGATAAGTTTAGAATGAACATGCAAAACGGATAGTTATTCAATCGAAATTTTCGGGAGGTGCCATGTACCAAAAAATCCTGGTCCCAGTTGACGGTAGCCCAACTTCAAACCGTGCTGTGCAAGAAGCGATCAAATTGGCGCAACGGTTAGGTTCCCAACTGGAACTGGTGCATGTCTATGAAGACATAATTTATCTAATTAACAAAGACTATATCAGTTACGAAGAATTGCAGAGAACAGTTCGTAGCTGTGGAGAAAAGATACTCGCCGAAGCCGAAATGCTCGTCAAGGAAGCTGGCCTGGAGGCTGAAACCAGGATAATTCAGGCGAGCAAGGAGCGTGTTGCGCAATTGCTGGTAGCCGAAGCCGAGCGTTGGCAGGCTGATCTGATCGTCATCGGCACGCATGGTCATACCGGCTTTAGTCGGTTGTTACTCGGTGGTGTGGCAGAAGGCTTGGTACGGATTGCACCGATTCCCGTTTTGCTGATTCGCGGCCAGGAGCATTGATGCCTGTTGACAGGATGACGGAAATTAAAACGCGAACGTAATAAGACTATTGACCTGGGCGGGAGCGCTATAGAAACTGAATATCTTGGTTGATCGCGATGATTTTATAGGCAACAATTGAAAAAGGGAATCATTCATGATTTTCAACCCTGCTCATAGGATGATGGTACTGCAGGCGGAATAGCGCAATTATCAAGCTGAAAAGTGGCATTGCAGCGTCCAGAGATACGCATGCTATGGTCCGCCCGAGATTCATCGGACGACTCAGCTTTTGGCAGCACTTTAGCGTTAATTCATTTGATTTTATAGAGGTCGGTCAGGTTGCCGTGCCGGCAATGATTAACAATTTCAGGCCAAATCAAGACTTTTCCATGACAGAAAACCACAAGATAATATCTACTCAACCATGGCACGCCCATGCGACAAACGAGGTGCTGGATCACTTTGAAAGTGACCCCCGGGGACTCACTCAGGAAGAGGCTGCACACCGGCTCGACACATACGGCCGGAATCGCTTGAAACCTGCGCAGCGCCGGGGACCGTTCAAACGCTTTCTGGTGCAATTCCACAACGTTTTAATCTACGTTCTGCTGGCGGCGGCGGCAGTCACGGCGATGCTCGGCCATCTGGTGGATACAGGCGTTATTCTCGGTGTGGTACTGGTAAATTCGATCATCGGTTTCATCCAGGAAGGTAAAGCGGAACGCGCGCTGGATGCTATCCGCGATATGTTGTCACCGCATGCAGTCGTGCGCCGTGAAGGCCAGACCCACGAAATTCCAGCCGAGGAGGTTGTGCCCGGTGATATCGTGCTGCTCGTGTCGGGTGACAAAGTGCCTGCTGATCTGCGCTTATTCGAAGTGCGCACATTGAAAGTGGATGAAGCCGTATTGACAGGTGAATCTGAACCCGTAGAAAAACATGTGAATCCGGTCGAGGAGGAAGCAGGGATCGGAGACCGCCTCTCCATGGCGTATTCCGGTACGCTGGTCACTTATGGTCAGGCGGCTGGCGTTGTCATTGCCACCGGTGAGGCAACAGAAATCGGGCGGATCAGTGCGATGATCGCGAAAGTGGAAGAAATTTCAACGCCGTTGACGCGCAAGATGGGCAAATTCGCCCATTGGTTGACGGGCGCGATCCTGGTCTTTGCCACACTCACGTTTACATTCGGCATTTATTTGCGTGACTATACGGCGGCAGATATGTTTCTGGCGGCAGTCAGCCTCGCGGTTGCCGCCATTCCGGAAGGTCTCCCGGCCATTATGACGATCACACTGGCAATCGGTGTGCAGCGCATGGCAGGGCGTCATGCCATCATTCGGCGGTTGCCTGCGGTGGAAACCCTGGGTTCGGTGACGGTCATCTGCTCCGATAAAACGGGTACGCTTACCCGTAATGAGATGACGGTGCAGAATGTGATGTGCGGAGAACAGCAATTTTCAGTCACTGGCGTAGGATACGCCCCCCATGGGGATTTCCTGTTGGATGACGCCGAGACCGATCCCGATCAACACGGCGACCTGATAGAGTTGGCACGGGCCGGTTTGCTGTGTAACGATGCCCGGTTGCGGCATAAACAAGATGTCTGGGAGCTGGAAGGTGATCCGACCGAGGGTGCGTTGATCACACTGGCATTGAAGGCGCGTCTCGATCCCGCATCCGAGCAAGAAACGTGCCCGCGTACCGATGTGATTCCATTCGAATCCGAGCACCGTTTTATGGCGACCTTGCATCATGATCACGATGGTCATGTGTTTGCCTACGTCAAGGGTGCCCCGGAGCGGGTGCTGGCGATGTGTGGCAAGGAACGTCACAATGGCTGCGATCGAGAACTGGATCGCGAACGCTGGGAATCGCTGATTGATCATCTGGCTTCACAGGGTGAGCGTGTATTGGCCATCGCCACCAAATGTTTCGATAATGATAAACACGCCTTGCAGTTCGGGGATGTGGAGGATCACCTGACTTTACTCGGCTTGGTCGGCATTATCGATCCGCCGCGTGACGAGGCGATTGTCGCGGTCAAAACCTGTCGAGAGGCCGGCATCCGTGTAAAAATGATTACCGGCGATCATTTGATTACAGCGCGTGCGATTGGCAAACAGCTGGGTATTGGAGACGGCATCAAGGCGGTTGAAGGTAAAGATATCGAGTCGCTGGATGATGTCAGTTTGCGCAAACTGGTTGCTGAAGTTGACGTGTTTGCGCGCTCGAGTCCGGAGCACAAGCTGCGACTGGTGGAGGCTCTCCAGGCAAATGATGAAGTGGTGGCGATGACCGGTGATGGTGTGAATGATGCCCCCGCCCTGAAGCGGGCGGATGTCGGTGTGGCGATGGGCGTAAAAGGGACCGAGGCTGCGAAGGAGGCAGCGGAAATGGTGCTGGCTGACGATAACTTTGCATCCATCGAGCGCGCGATTGAAGAAGGTCGTACTGTCTACGACAATCTCAAGAAATCGATTACCTTTCTGTTGCCGATCAATGGTGGCGAATCGGGTGCACTGATTGCTGCGATTATCATGGGCGCTACGCTGCCGATTACGCCGGTACAGATTTTATGGGTGAATATGGTAAGTTCAGTTGCACTCGCGCTTGCATTGGCATTCGAGCCGACTGAGCCGAATGTGATGCGGCGCGCACCCAGACCGGTGTCTGAACCCATTCTATCCGGGTTCCTAATCTGGCGTATTGCACTGGTTTCAACACTTTTTCTGATCGGTATTTTCGGCATGTTTGAACTGGCGCTTATGCGTGGGGCAGCGCTGGAAGAGGCGCGCACGATTGCAGTCAATACATTGGTCTCGATGGAAGTGTTTTATCTATTCAGTGTGCGTTACTTGCGTGCCCCTTCGTTTACCATGACCGGCATCAAGGGAACGAAGCCGGTTTTGATGGCGGTTGCCACGGTGCTCGTATTGCAGCTGATGTTCACATATGCGCCCTTCATGGAAGTATTTTTCGGCACCCGGCCACTGGCTGTTATGCAGGGGATAGAGATCGTGCTTGCCGGCGTGGTATTGTTGGTCATACTTGAATCCGAGAAATGGCTGCGTGGCCTATTGGGCTTTACGGGAGAATCGTCGCCCGCGCGTCCACGTTAGCATTCTAGTACTCCGTTCCGTCAATTAGCTTACAAATGAAATCGATGGATTCGCCTGCCAGGCTAGGCGCAAACCGCAGTCATAGCCGTAGCTATGGCGAGGATTTGCAACAACGCATGACAGGCGAAGGCGCGATTTCATGTAAGCGGTTTGGAGGAACGGAGTACTAGTGATTTACCACGAATGGACACGAATACACACGAATAATGCAAACCACTTCGATTGTGCTTCAACCGTAATTTGGCCGGTTATCACGTATTTGCCCTGCTGTATGGCAAAACGCAATCCATGTGTGCGTTGCCACCTAACCATTCGTGTGTATTCGTGGTTAACAAAACCAGTCAAACTCAGACCATTGCCAGCAAATCGCCGCATAGGTAAAAACCGGTGCGCAAGCGCACCCTTGGGGCTGTGTTTCAGCCGTAATTGGAGCGGTCATCATGCCTTTGTCCCGCCGTATGACAATATTCAACCCATGTGAACAGCACCGCTAAATCATTCGTGTGCATTCGTGTCCATTCGTGGTTGAATCAAACCGTGAATACACACGATTGGTAGAAGTCTGGTTTTGCAATTTCAGCTTCGTGAATGATGAGCATGTGTTCCAACGTTAACCTGGCTTCGGCTATGAATTGCTGGTTACCAGAAGCTAATCAGAAGCAGGAGCGTGATTGCGAGTATGATGGCTGATTGTATCCTGTAGTTTTGATACCATGCTTTATCCATTAGCGCCTTGCTTTCTTGCTTGTACGTATCCGCTGTCCAGAGCAAGCCTTCGATGGATGCGCGATCATGTTCGCTGATCTTGAACAGGGAAATGGCTATGATCAGGAGACTGCTGAAGACAAACAGGATCGGCGCCACGTAGAGGAAGTGGATATCGATGATGCCGAGTAGCATATTGGCCACGAACAGCAATGCGGACAGCAGATGTCCACCTATCAGTCCCCAGAAAGCGGCTTGCCTGTTGGCTCCGCTCCAGAATATGCCCAACAGCAGTGCCGCGACAAAGGGTGGGCTTTGATAGGCCAATATCGACTGCAAATAGACCCAGAGCGAGGGGAAATCGGCAATGATGGGTGCCCAGATGGCGGCAATCAGCATGAAGATGAAGGTCGTAATCCGGCCTGCCAATAGTAGCTGTTGTTCGCTCCATGCCGGTTTCAGCAGCTTGGTGAAATCCATCGTGACCAGTGTGGAAGCTGCGTTCAGAGTGGAGTCGATAGAAGACATGATTGCAGCGATCAACGCAACCAGTATCAATCCTCTCAATCCGCTGGGCAGTAAATCGAAGAGCAATACCGGGAATACAATATCCGGCGTGAAAGTATCCAGGGAAGGCAAGTCAGGATACAAGAGCAGGGCGAAGACGCCTGGCATAACCATGATGAAGAGCATAGGCAGTTTCAAAAATCCTGCCAGTAACACCCCCCAGCGCCCATGATCGAGGTTTCTGGCGCCCAGCACACGTTGTACCATGAATTGATTGGTGCACCAGAAATAGAAGCCGAGCAGCGGGACGCCAAACAACAGGCCGGGCCAGGGCAGAAAAGGATCATCGATCGGCTGAATGAGGCGCAGCATGCTCGCGTCGACATTGTTTACGACAGTCTGCCAGGAGTCCAGTCGCCCGAATGCCAGGGCAGAAATCAGGAGGGCACCAAGCAACAGCAGGATTGCCTGAATTGTATCGGTATAAACCACCGCCCTCAGTCCACCCAGAATTGTATAGACACCGGCCAGAATGGCGAGAATGATGACCGAAAGCGCAAAAGGTATTTCAGGGTAAAGCAGAAAAATGACTAGCGCGCCTGCGTAGAGTGCGCCAGCCGTGTCGATGAAAATATTTCCCAGGATGGTGAAAGCAGAAAAATAGAAGCGGGCACGTCTGTCATAGCGCCGTTCCAGAAATTCCGGCATGGTATAGACGCGGCTGTTTAACAACTGCGGCAGCAAAAACAGGGTGAAGAAGATCAGTACAATCGTCGCCATCCATTCATAATTGAATACCGAGATGCCAATGCTATATGCGCTGCCGGCCATGCCGATGAAACTGGTTGACGACATGTTGGAAGCAAGGAGAGACAAACCGATCAGTGGCCAGCTCAATGAGCGGCTGGCAAGAAAATAATCCTCGGTATTATTGGTATTTCTGGATACGCGCAATCCGATCCAGAGAATCACGATTACATAGCCGGTAATGACCATGTAATCATAGGTATGAAGTGTAAAATCAGGCATGTCGGCACACGATAAATGGGAGCGGTATAGTGGATTGGTGCTGCCCCGCGGCATTGTCTCGGCGGTCATCCGGGCATATTCTGTTGTATGCGCATTCCAGGTCGCCTTTTAATAATGGTAGCGAACAATGACGGGCCCGTCAGCAACGTTATCCGCCTGCTGCACGCAAACGTCCAGTATTTTGATATTCTGGTTGGAGCTTCGTCGTGACACGCCATTAAGCGGGGGCCTCACGACGGATGTAAGCCAGTCTGAAGGCTTCAGTCAAGCGGGCTATAGGATGTGATTCTCAAGGCCCAGCTTTGCTGCGGTGCTGGTCGTTTTGTGGTGGATCATTTGCCGTGATTAATATACCAATTCTAAGCGAGTACTGCTGATGGAACCTGTCACACTCGAACATGATGATGCCTTGATCATAGCCGATATGCAGAATGACTTCCTGCCGGGCGGAAGCCTGGCTGTGCCCGAGGGAGATGCAATTATCCCCCTGCTCAACCACTATATGGCCCGGTTTGAGGCAGGTGATTTGCCTGTATTCGCGACGCGTGATTGGCATCCGCCAAATCATTGCTCTTTTGTTCAACAGGGAGGCATCTGGCCGCCGCATTGCATCGCCCATACACCAGGCGCGGATTTTCATCCGTCGCTCAACTGGCCGCCTGGAACGCATGTCATATCCAAGGCAACTGCCCCGGAAAAAGAGGCTTATTCTGGTTTCGAGGGGACAGCGCTCGATACTTTACTTCGCGCCCATAGCGTGCGCCGATTGTTTATCGCTGGCATTGCAACTGAATATTGTATCTTACAGACGGTCAAAGATGCTTTGCGTAAAGGGTATCAAGTATTTGTGTTGGAAGATGGTGTGCGTGCAATCAATCTGCAACGGGATGACGGCGCGCGGGCAATTCAGGAAATGTGCCAGTCAGGTGCGCATTTGATTGACTTTGGGAGACTACAGCCATGAATCCGCTATCCAGCCCGCTATTGGCCGATCTCTACCAATTTACAATGCTGCAGAGCTATCTTGAGCAAGGTATGCACGATATAGCCGTGTTCGAATTGTTTATGCGCAAGCTTCCGCCAGAACGTAATTTCATGGTGGCGGCTGGATTGGAGCAGGTGGCCGATTTTCTTGAGCAGATGCGATTCACGGCAGAGGAGCTGGCGTGGCTGGCAGAACGGTTCCCGACAGCGGTCATTGACTACCTCGAGCATTTCAGTTTCAGCGGTGATGTGCATGCCATGCCGGAAGGTACGCTCTTTTTTCAGAATGAACCCATTCTGCGCGTGACGGCCTCCCTGCCGCAAGCACAACTGGTCGAATCACGTATCATCAATTTGCTGCATTTCCAGAGTCTGATCGCTTCGAAGGCTGCCCGTTCGGTTTTAGTCGCCCCCGGGAAACTGCTGGTGGATTTTGGTATGCGTCGCGCCCATGGTGCGGAAGCTGCATTGCTGGCTGCGCGCGCCAGCTATCTGGCAGGATTTTCCGGCAGTGCGACCGTGCTGGCGGGTGCTTTATATGACGTGCCGCTCTATGGCACGATGGCGCATTCGTTTATACAGGCACATGCCGATGAGGCGATTGCCTTTGAACATTTTGCACGTTCACATCCGGATAATGCGATCTTGCTGATCGATACCTATGATACCGAAGTGGCCGCTTCCAAAGTGGTGTGCCTTGCCCATAAATTGGCAGCTGAACAGATTCACATCAAGGGTGTGCGTCTGGATAGTGGCGATTTGGCTATGCATGCTTTTCAGGTAAGGCAGATATTGGATAGAGGTGGGTTGCTGCAAGCGCAGATTTTCGCCAGTGGTAATCTGGATGAATACCGATTAAGCGATATGTTAGCCTCGGGCGCACCGATCGATGGTTTCGGAATCGGCACGGCATTGGATATTTCCATCGATGTGCCCGCTTTCGATTGTGTTTATAAGCTTCAGGAATACGCCGGTGTGCCGCGCCGCAAACGCTCCGAGGGCAAGGCCACCTGGCCGGGCAGAAAACAGGTTTACCGCCAATTCGATGATCATGGCAGGATGCTGGCGGACATCGTCGCGCTCGAAGAGAATGACCCGCAACCGGGCCAGCCGCTGCTGCAGCCTGTCATGCGGGAAGGTGTGCGAATCCAGGCCTCTCCGGATTTGCATGCCATGCGTCAGCAAACCTTGCAAAATTACACAGTTTTGCCAGCTGGCTTGCGCGGCTTGAAAAAAAATGCGGCATATCCGGTTACAATTTCGAACGAATTGCAGGTGCTGGCGAGTGAACTCGACACTCGGATCGTTTGATCTGGAAATCTCGATTGATCGATATTTTAACTAATCTATTGTCATGAAAGAGTAAATTGTTGTTTTTATGCTCGCCCGGTCGGTCATGGCGCTTTAAGCGGAATTGCGCAGTTTTTAAATCCTATGACGACATCGCAACATACCGGAATGGAATGCTATTTCGTGGTGTTGCGCTTTGCTCTGCGGTCTAAAAGCTGGGCCTCTCGGTCCATCTAACTGAAATTTCTGGGTTCCTTACAGAATTCTATATGCCTCTGAACTATT
>NZ_JBEUDO010000008.1:0-71117 GCF_050584665.1 Nitrosomonas sp. ANs5 | reverse complement strand
AAAAATAATGCCCATGGTTGAAGCTGTCGCCATCCATATGTCTCGACGCTCATCGATCAGGAAAAAACTTCACACCCCAGAATCATCACGTGAATTCGGGCCAGGCAATGCTGGATGGAACTGCACAAATGGACACTGGCACTCAAAACGATGAAGATCTGATCGGATTCTACGCAATCACTGCCGAGAGCGCCAGGGCGCGATGTTTCGGTCAGCAATCAAGCGGTGCTTGCTGATGCCCGTATCATCAAAGTCGGCTTGTTCAGATGCATTGATTTGATAGACCCCGGATGAGACATGGATCTTGATATGTCCCTCCGCAACAGCGACATGGTGATGACCATCTTTGCGCATCTGGATACTGCAACGGGTGCCGAAGCCCTCGATAAGGGTACTGCCAACTTTAGCTTCAAGCGGATTCGCGGCATTTTTATCGATGTCAAAATAGACGTTGCCCTTGAACAACTCCACTTTCATGGGTTGATCTGCGTTGACAGCGATAGAACTGCCCGCATCCAGCGCCATATCGATACCAGGCGCTAGGACAGTAGCCAGCTGTTCTTCCGCCATCGTTTCATAAAACCGGATACTGTGCGGCTTGCCAAAATACCAGGTCATCAGACCCAGTATCACACCAATACCCATGATCGCGCTATGCATCAAAAAACGCCGCCACCTGAAAACAAACCGGTAGGGCTCTACGTGGGGGAATTTAGGTTCCTGCATTGTGTTTGGCCAAACTGTTAACAGAGTAATTCTAGGAGGCTGTCCGAGAATAGCGATCGTAGCGAGGGCGAGGCTGGTTGAGTTGGATTTCTCGATCATTTGAGGCGAATAGTCGTTCTATTTAACGAAAAAGATCGTAAAATCCGGCCAATCAGGCTCGTCCGCAGTAGATCAGTCTCTCGGACAGCCTTCTAGGATTATATACTGACAGCCAGAATTTTCTAGCATGCAATTTTATGGCCAGTTCAAAGGGTTAAGCGATGCAGCCAGATATCTTCCGCATGCCAGCCACAGCTGAGAAAGGCAATACCTCACAACGCTACTTTGATTTTTTGTTCAGAACTCTTGTCAAGTGCTTTTTTGCGATTAAACTGACTGTTGCAAATGCTCCAGTAGCATGAGTATGTGATTATCCAGCCGCACTATGTGGAGAACCGATGCTGTGATAGCGAACAAGTTGCAGTATTAAATTTCATAAAATTCTTTCTATGACGCCTTACACTACATCGCTAGTACCTGTGAGTGTTATTACCGGATTTTTAGGATCTGGCAAAACAACATTGCTCAATCATATACTTACATATGATCATGGCAAAAGAATTGCTGTCATCGTGAATGAGTTTGGAGAAATCGGTATCGATAGTCAGTTGGTCATTGACGCTGATGAAGAAATATTGGAAATGAACAATGGTTGTATATGTTGCAGTGTCAGAGGGGATTTAGTTCGTATCTTCGATAATTTGATGCAGAAGCAAGATAGGTTCGATCATATTGTGATCGAGACAACTGGCTTGGCAGACCCTGCGCCAGTTATTCAATCCTTCTTCGCTGACGAAGTGATGAGGACAAAAACCCAGCTTGATGCAGTGGTTACTGTAGTAGATTCAAAGCATATTTGGCAACATTGGGATAGCGACGAAGCAAAGGAACAGATTGCCTTTGCTGATGTGGTATTGCTAAACAAGACCGATTTGGTCTCCCCGGAAACTTTAGACGACCTGGAGCAGCGAATTCGGAGGATGGCTTCCTTTGCTAAGATCTATAGAACGCAGCATAGTGATATTCCAATGGATTCTATACTCGGGATCAAAGCATTTGATTTGAAGCAGGCGCTTCACATAGATCCCTCCTTGCTCAGTGAAGATGCCCATCAGCATGATGAATCGGTATTTTCTGTATCTATAGTTGAAACTGGGCGTGTCGATGGTGATAAATTCAATCGGTGGATTTACCAGCTCTTGCAGGATAAAGGAAAAGATATCTATCGCATGAAAGGTATCCTCGATATTGATTCGGAAAGCAGGCGCTTTGTTTTCCAGGGTGTGCATATGTTGTTGGACGGCAGGCCAGGACGTGTCTGGAAGAACGATGAGCCACGTCGAAACGAACTCGTCTTCATTGGCCGTCATTTATCTGAGAAGGCGCTCAAGGCGGGGTTCCGGTCCTGTCTTGCAAGCTAAGCCTGTTCAATTCTGACAGTGATTTCATCAGGTTAAGACCTTGTCAAATAATCTACTGCTGTGATGAAGGGATTCAAGTTTAAAAATTGAGTAGATAAATCAAAATCTTTTCTGCAGTTTTTATGGAGATCACGCGATGAAACTACAACATTACATTGGAGGACTTGAAAACCTTGAACCATCCAGTTTCGAGAAACGCGTGTTTGTTCAACCCTGGGAAAAACGTATTTTTGGAATCCACGTGGCCATGATGGCGCTGAGTAATCATTTGGATGCCGTGAAATCCGTTCCGACCAAATTCGACAGTTTTTGGACTTGGGGGCATCTGCGTAAGGGGGCGGAGGGAATGAATCCTTTTGATTACTTTAAATATCGATACTATGAAAAATGGTTGGGCGGTATTTCAGGATTCTTTCTGGAGTCAGGCTATATCTCTGCTGGAGAGCTGAATACCAGGACCGGGTTATACCTGACAGATATAAATGCTTCATTGCCAGAAGTGCAGAATTCAGCCATCGATGCACAGGTCGTTGAGTACTTGCGGACAGGGGATTCACCTGCTTGTCACACAGCTGTTCAGCCAAAATTCAAGGTAGGTGATATGGTTACGGTTAGAAACCCTCCTCCTGTCGATCACTGCAAGTTACCGGGATACCTGCGAACAAAAAAAGGGATCGTTGATGAAGTCTATGAAGGCGCTTACAACTACTACTTTCCAACGGGCGATGGGATAGGTGATCCGATGCCTATTTATAATGTCGTGTTCAACTCACATGATATTTGGGGTAATCTGACTGAGCCCAATACCAAGATATACGTCCAGGTTTTTGAAGCGTATCTTGAGGATCGCAACCAGTAGCTCAAATTACAAGCGACAATAGCAAAACAGTATTCTGAATGAGGCGCAAGGAATGGCTAATAGCATTGATCGAGAAGAATACAGTGCGGCACGCGTTAAGGCTTTAGAGTCCCTACTGATTGAAAAGGGAATCATTACGGCTCAGACAGTTGATAAAGTCATTGCGTTCTTCGAAAAGGACATGGGACCTTTCAATGGTGCAAAAATTGTCGCGAAAGCATGGGTAGATCCACAGTTCAAAGCACGCCTGCTTGCAGATACGCCTGCGGCAATCGCAGACATGCATTTTCCACGAGGCATGGCCGGCGCGGAAGGGGAGAATATGCGAGCTGTTGCCAATACTTCCCAAGTACATAACCTGATCGTTTGTACGATGTGTTCTTGTTATCCGTGGCCTGTATTAGGCTTGCCACCCTACTGGTTTAAAGACCCGACTTTCCGGGCAAGAGCGATTAGGGAACCCAGAAAAGTGCTCAAAGAGTTTGGCCTGGACATCCCTGAATCGGTTGAAGTTAAAGTCTGGGATACGAGTGCCCAGATTCGATGGTTTGTTCTACCTGAACGCCCGGAAGGCACTGAGGGATGGACGGAAACTCAGCTTGCCGCAATTGTTACGCCGGAATCCATGCAAGGTGCAGCAAAAGTAGTGGTGCCTGCTGAAACCAAAACACAGGGAGAATCTGAATAGCCATGCAAATCAAATTCGAGCAGTTTGCTGCAGCCAGTATGCTGGGGAGTGAAGATTCTCCACCTCGCGATAACGGGGAGATTCTATTTCAAAGACCCTGGGAAGGTCGTGCCTTTGGCATGGCAATTGCACTGTCCAAGCAGGGCTTCTACGAATGGGAAGACTTTCGGCAGGCATTAATCGCATCCATTGCTGAGTGGGAATCTGCTCACAGCAAGGATGATCCTGATTGGGATTATTATCTTCGCTGGCTTTCATCTCTCGAGAAATTAGTACTTGCTGCCAGCCTTGTCAGCGAGCAAGAACTGGAACAGAGAACCCGTCAGGTATTGTCCGATCGCAATCCTTGCAGGCAAGATTAAACCCAACATTCATGGTCACTATGCCTTTCTTCAAGCGTAATGGGAAGCTGGATTCGTTTTGCTGATCATTACGGTAACGATTGTCGTTGCGGCGGTTCACTTTGGAGAATTTCAAGAAACCTGGGCTCTGCCGTGACCCAGCCGACATGCTGAAATTCGCGATATAGACTCAACAGGGGCTCAATTACCTCAAGACGTGGTTCATTGCCTGAATAAGGACGGTTGAGTACGATGGAAAAATAACCGTCGGATCGATGGGGATTGCCACTGGTGTCCGCTGTTAAAAACCATATGGTGTAATTGATGCCATTGCCTTGACAAGGCACCCGCTCGGCAGAAAATAAGACTCGTTCGACAGCATCGAGCTTCAGATGGCAATGATGATCGTCAAAGGCTCCAATTTGCCAAGAATCATAATTGTCCTCGGCATAGTGATACAGACCGCCAAGCTTATCGGTCTTGAATTCAATCAGGGTGCGGTCGCGGTAGATGACGAGTGACGCGTCTCGAAGTAAAAGTGCTTGCTTCAAGAGGGGGACGCAAAGAGGCTCAGTTATTGGGTGCTGCCTACCGGCGGGGGAGGCAGAAGCAGGAGAGAGCGCCCGGATGATATCCGGCCAGTCCCCTGCGGCAATTCCAGTGTGTATTCGTAAAAACTCGAGTAATTCCAGGCCAAGGGCAGAGGTGAAAATCGATGAATCTATGTGGAATTTCACTAGGTCTGGGCGTTGCATCGCTTGTTGGCGAGCCAGTTCAAAATACTTCTGTATCTTGCCTGAGCACAGTTTTTCTTGTTCGTAAGGCTTGTTAAGCATAAAGGATATTATCCACTGGTTTGATTGCCTTCCCTGTGGATCTTTCGTCATGAGGCGCGCTTCGAATGAGGGTTTGAAGCCAAGGCATATGCTGGGTGTCACCGTATAAAGGATATGGGAAACTCGCCCGAAATCGATATGTAGATGGTGCGGCGCATTATTCAAGCGTAACTCACGCACGCCCGCAAAGCGATCTTCGTACCGGGCGGGCATTAAATACCCTTGGCCTTGGGGCATCAGTTCGGCAATCGCACCGTCATTCCAACGGCCACAGGCGATAGTGATATCGGTATTCTGTAACCACGACAGTGTAGCGTTATGAAAAAATTCCACACATTTGACAAATTCATCGTCGGCTTCACTCGTCCCGTTATTCATGAACGCCCTCTCGTGTCAGCTTAGAATCTTGAACGTGAGCCCGATTTCCCTGGCGCTTGATAAATGTCAGAATACTGACAAAGCTGGAAATTCTCACAGCAACGACAAAGCGAGTTTGCAATGCGCCGATTGATGCTCAGCGACATATATCAGAATCGGGCGCAACCAAAGGAATATGCACTTGCTTCACCTCCTCATTCAAGACCTGACCCCTTACTCATTTTGAACAACCCCCAGAGAATGCCGGGGGCTGTTGCTTTTAACATGATTAATGCATCTTTCTGACACCAGATTCGCGCAAGTGCTTCATTGCTTTTCTGGCATGTTGCGTTGCCACATCGGCATGATCCATTTTTGCATGTTCGATAGCTTCTTCTAACTGCATGATAGCCTTTTTCATATGTGCATCACCATCCTCTTGCATTGCATCTCTGGCGTGTTTCAAGCTATCTTCCGCATGCATGAGCAATTCGCTGGCATGACCCATTTCTCCATGTTTCACGGCTTCTTCAGCATGCGCTAATGCCTCCAACCTATGTTCAGTATCCGCTGCAAAGCTATTCGCAGTAAAGATGAAAGCCATCATTCCAATTGCGATAATAGACGCTAAGGTTTTCATAAATCTACCTCCTTGTTTTGCTTAAGATTGGTAATGCCAAAAAAGACTTGGCAAACATCGCGCTATCCAAATTCACTAAACTGCCAAGAGTAGTGTTAGCTTATCTGATCTAAGCCCAAGCGAAATAACGCGCATTCTTTTATAACATAAATTAGAGGTAACCACTTGCCCCTCCAAGAATAATTAAAAAAATACTTGACAAATTTCTGGGCAAGAAAAATCTGATTTTGTTCAGTTCCGCCAAATCCCTGCGGCACACACCTTGGATTTAGGAATAAGCCGTTTCCAATGCAATTGGATCATTTAGTCTGACAGAAGATAAACCGGTGGCTCGCCGATCGGCAGGTCACCGTTGGTGTTTTCCGTTGCCGCCTGGTTTCCCGGCAGTACCACAATACCCCGGTCATGCATCGGTTCGACCCTACTCCTCGCAGAACCGGATTTGGAGTGATGCGCCATCCGAACCCCGACTTGAGCCTTCCACATCGGCACGGGAGAAAGGTCATCGAAGATACGCTCCGTTCTGCGTGCTGGACCCCTGCCTTATCCCATCCACTCCGGGCACCAACTGGCGAGCAGCCCCACCAGGTCGAACAGCTGCCACATCAAGCCAGCAAACCGCAGCTGCCGCTCGACACGCGCCTTCTCTGCCCCCCCTTTGTGAAACACAAGAAACAGAGGCAGATGGCAAACAAAGAATATAGACGCTTGTTTTTCTTTCCTTATTTTCTTGGCTCTCAACCTGCCCCATACCTGCCACCTGCAATCCCAGAGGCTTTATGCACTGCGCGATGGATGAATCAAGCCTCATCATTGCAAGCGAAACGCCCTGTGCAGAGCCGCATGCAGGATGTTGTGGCGTCCGAGGATTAGAGACCCTTGGTTGCCCGGTTGCACAATGATTATCAATGACTTGCGCGAAGCAAGCCGGCCACCCTCAGGTCTTCATCGATTTCCGGGCAATGAAACACCCTCTCGCCCTCGCTACGATCGCTATTCTCGGACAGCCTCCTAGCGGGATAATTATTGTTTTCCCATCGACCAAAGGCACGACCATGTCGTTATCCGTGAACTCGACATTTGCTGCTAAAGCATGTGTTTCAACGGCCAATGTGCCCATTTCAGGCCCCCAAAAATTAAGCACGGAAACAGTTTGATACTATATGATTATAGTCCTGCCCAGCTATCTGTGCGCCTACGATTCTGTAGCGAAATTTACCGATATTAGTAAACGTTGTATCTCGTGGATGGATAAAAATAATGAATACCTTAGAGAGCAAACCAAGTAACGGAATCAAGGGCTTGAAGCACTGGCGCTATGATCTTGGCGCCGGTATGCAAGTAGCATTGGTGTCATTGCCACTATCCCTTGGCATTGCCATCGCATCTGGTGCTCCACCAGTGTCCGGCGTGATCTCTGCCATCATTGCTGGACTGGTATTTCCGTTCCTGGGAGGCGCCTATGTAACCATCAGCGGGCCGGCAGCGGGTCTTGCTCCCGCCTTGCTTTCAGGCATGCTGCTTCTAGGCAATGGCGACCTTGCAGCAGGCTACCCACTATTGCTGGTGGCTATCTGTTTGACTGGCCTGGCGCAGATTCTACTGGCGTTCATGAATGCTGGACGCTTCGCCATCTTTTTGCCAGTAACGGTTGTTGAAGCGATGCTTGCGGCGATCGGCATCATGATCATCCTCAAACAGATCCCCCCTTTGCTAGGCGATCTTTCGCCGGTCGCTCCGACCACGCTGGACTCCATCACCACACTACCGGAAACCCTGACCCACATCCAGCCAGCCGTATTCCTCATCGGCAGTCTTTGCCTGCTCCTGATGTTTCTTCTCAACGCAACCCGCCGAACCTGGCTGCGACGCATTCCACCGCCCTTATTCGTAGCCATGCTGGGCCTTGTTCTTGCCCTTGTATTGGGATTGGATGCCTCCTATCTGATCGCGATGCCAGATAACCTCCTGGAAGGTGGCATCACCCCTCCGGCCTTTGGAGAGCTGCTCACCCGGTCTGATCTATGGATCAGCATGCTGACAGTTGTCATCACCCTGACCCTGATCGATGGCATCGAATCCCTGGCTACGATCGCCGCCGTGGACAAGATCGACCCCTATCAGCGCAAATCAGACCCCAACGTCACGCTGCGTGCGATGGGCGTATCCAATGTAGCTTCTAGTCTGGCCGGCGGCTTGACAATCATTCCAGGCGGTGTAAAAAGCCGAGCCAATATCGATGCAGGTGGACGTACACTTTGGGCTAATTTTTACAACGCCGCGTTTTTGATCGTGTTCCTGCTGCTCGCCACCGATCTGATCGCCATGATTCCCTTGACAGCAATTGCTGCTATTTTGATCTATGTCGGTTGGCGATTGTGCGAGTACCGGGTCTTCAGTAAGACCTATGCCATTGGACGCGATCAAATATTGATCTTTCTATTAACGGTGGCTGCCATTCTGATGACGGGCCTGCTTTGGGGAATTCTGATCGGTATGGCAGTTGAAATTTTGATGCTGGCGTACCTTCTGACACCTTCATTCCGTACGGTCCTGACTGGGCGATTAACCTTTGTCCAAGCGTTGGAATTAATCTGGCGCAATCTGGCGAGCCTGTTTCGAAATCCGGTGATCAAAGTCCATTCCAGTACGCGTGACGGACGCCAACACTACGAGATCTCCCTGGGATCGCTGGTGTGCTTCAATCTGCTGCCCTTGGATAAACTGTTGCAAAATATTCAGAATGATGCCTCGCTATCTCTCATCGTCACAGAGTCGGGACGGATCGTGGATCACACAGCCATGGATTATCTGCACCAATTACAGGAAGAATGCCTGCGATCTGGCCGCCCCTTCCATTTGCTGGGCCTCGAACAGTACTATCAATTTACCCAGCATTCCCTATCTGCACGCATGCACGATGCAGCGCTGGTCCGGCGCGAGGCGAGGCTCTCGACACGAGCAGAGAAGATGGAAGCCTTTGCAAAAAGGCATGGCATGACATTCAATCCCGCCACTCTGGCAGTATTAGATGTGCATGGTTTTATCTACCTGCGACGCGGGGACCGGAAGCAGGAAAGTAACGTGATGACCGCAACCTACCATGGTTACGGGATCAAAGTGTTTGATTATAGCCATACCGCTGCACCGGATTACTACGTCGAGCATCGCCATACCCTGGTGATCGTTACACTCCCGGACGACATCCCGGCTATTCCGGATCTGGTACTGGCTCCCGGGCATTACCTGAAACGTTACTTGGTAGATTATCAGGAGCACGCTCCCTCCGTACAAATCGATCATCCGGATGGATATCGAGTTTACACACGAAATAACGATGGTCTAGCGTTGGCAGCAGCAGACAAGCTACTCACCTTCGTCAAACGCTATCCAGGTGTCTACGTCGAAGCACGCAGCAATGCGCTGCTGGTATTCCGTCCTAACCGAGACATTGAAAACACACAAGGAATCGAGGAATTACTGGAAATCACCGACACGATACCCACAACCGCATAATCACCAACCCGATATTGACGTGACCCGGAGCACGGCAAGCCTCGGCCTTGAGGTTAGGGAAGAAGATAGCGTGCGGCGCGGGAGCCTCCTTACAGGGGGGCTCTCAAAGCGCCACTATACTGGCTGAGTTCTTTGAACCCATGGGGCGCTGGACGGGCCAAAAGTAACGCCTGTCAGATACGAGAATGTGAAGCCTGGGGAGCATAGGTTCGCCACCGCAGAAGCTCCCTCACGGAACTTGGCCGAAAAAACCAAGCCAGATCAATGCAATCAACGTAATCAATGGGGTCGGACACGGTTGGTTCTGCATTTTTCGGGCCTTGCCCGCATCCGAGTTGAACTGTCATGCGATTTGCAGCAGGGTATTGACAAGATCTCTGCCAGCAGTTGGAGGAGGAAGGGGCTTACCGTCTTGGTGATAAAGCCCAATGGTCTCCTCGACAATATGACACAGCTCCGCAAAAACCTCCTTTTCATCAGGCCCGTGACATCCACCAAAAAACAGGCCGGGCGCACGGTCTGCGGGGCCTTTGTGCTGATATTTTGATATGATTGCATGCCAACCAAATTTTGGTCATCGGAAATGCAGTAAGATTGGCGTTAACCTACCAGGATATTCAATGACCTACAAAATTTCGATTATCGGTACTGTTCTGTCGTTGCTGGCTCTGTCTGCCTGTGGACCAGGCGGTGTGCGCAAAATCGTGCAGCTAGAGCCCACTGGGCGCCAGCAGCTTTATGTCAGGGAGGCGACACAGCCACTAGGGATATTGTGCGGAGTGAATACATCCGGTCTTGCACCTCCCGTTTTCCAGGATCTGTCCCCCGATGCCGTCATTGTCGGATATGAAAGTGCATCCCAACCGGATGGTGAGCGCCCCCGCTGCCGCAGCAACGTGGCAATCGATCATCATGGCTGGCTGGTTTTTGGACTGGCACCAATCCGCGAGCAAGCACCCAGTCAGCTGGTGGGTGCCTTTGTCAGCGGTGCAACCAGACCATATGGGCAGACAATCAATTGCCCTGTGCCACAATCAGGCGATCATGGACGGTTCGTTGTCGGAATGTCGCTTAATGGTGGAGCCCTCACTGGAACGTGGCCGGCCGATTCGGCAAGTGATACAGCACATGCCGCGATACCGGCACGTCCGATCATTGTCGACGACCGAACGATCAGCTTTCGCGAATCGACGACAGCTGGCGCACGCGACTATCTCTGGAGAACCAGCGGATTGCCTTTTGCCCTCACGACCGAGGATGTAGCGCATGTGGCCTCTGCCATTGAGGGTCGTTTTGACACGACGCGCCGCTTTGGAGATTTTATTCCGATATTCTTCATCGGAGCGGAGAACCCCAGTGTGGATACGCGACGCCAATGTCTTCTGCAACTGCACGACATTCGCCTGAATCTGATTTTTGAAACCCCACGCGACTGACAAGAATTTTAATACTTTGTTGGCAACCACCTCTTACTATACCGGGCCGTTCTTAACCAAAAAGTTGCTGAAGGCCCCGATCAGGCCGCTATGGGTGCGACCAATATCCGGCACTGTCGGCGCACCCGACGCCAGCAAACACGACGGGGGCAGGTCCAGAAGAGCGAATCAAGGATGCTGAACAAAAAGGAGTGCGATCTTTTTTCCGGCCCAGAATGTCCTATCTGGCGATACTACGGCACTCGACCCACAATCAATCAGCAGGGCCAGACATGGTTGATTGTTCATTTTGCAGGCATTTCCCACGTCCAAGTCGAATCATTATGCGATTTGTTGCAGGGTATTGGCAAGATCTCTGCCAGCAGTTGGAGGAGGAAGAGGCTTACTGTCTTGGTGATAAAGCTCAATAGTCTCATCGACAATCCGGCACAGCTCTGCGAAAACCTCCTTTTCATTCGGCCCATGGCATCCACCAAAAAGCAGGCCGGGCGCGCTGCCCACAAAGCACTGATCTTCTTCAGACCATTCCACAATCTTGGCGTAAAGCACGCTTTCGTTCATTGTCTCAATATTACGTGGGATAGATTATTCAAGACTTGACCCCGTGCTTGCTTGCCGATTCGAAATCAGATACCCATGTATCAATCATTTGGCTACCTTCTCCAATGGTGCCCAACGCCAGCCATCGATTGCGCGACGACAGGAGCGTCAACTGCATGGCCTGGTCAGCTGCGCTTGTAGACATGTTTTCGGTGACCAACCTTCACAACCGTCACGACAAGAAGCTCATCTGCCACTTCATAAATGATTCGGTATACACCTTGTCGGATCCGGTAACGCTCTTGCCCTGAAAGCTTTTCACTACCAACTGGACGAGGATTCTCCTGCAGCGCCTGCATGCGCTGAAGAAGATGGGCAACATCTTTGTTTGGGATTGGCCGAAAATCCTTTGAGACGGATTTTTTGAAGACAAGCTTATAACTTGCCATGCGCCTTCAGATCGTCCAGCAAGGCCTCATAGCTCATCGTCGGCTCGGAAACCCGTTCCTCGAACGCAGCCAGATCTTCCTGATCCTCAGCCAGCGCCGCACGAACAGCATCGTTGACAATATCTGATAGGGAACGGTGTGTATGGGCGGCCTTAAGCCGAAGCGCAGCGTGCAATTGAGGGTCGAAATAAACTGTAGAACGCTTCGATGTCTCGCTCATGGCATTCTCCAAATAACGTGCTGGTACGCATTATAGCGTCATGACATCAAAACGTCAATTCTCGCCCAGCTAACGATTGAGCTAAGCGGCGACTTTGGAGCGCAGCGGAAAAGCCGTCCGGCGGAGGCCCGCCAGGGCCGGAGCGAATTTTAGCGACTTGCAATTGACTCCGAATAGTGCCTCATATACTTCCATGACCGATTCGCAAGCGTCGAAGTGTCCCTTGTTTATTGTCCGAATATTCGGACGGCTGGCTTTGAAGCCTTCTTTATTACCCTTTGTATGACGGGCAACTGGCATGTTGGAGATATCCGGTAGCGGCCCACCATCTCGACTACCAAAGTACAGAAAAGGGCCAAGCTGGAGAGTGTCCGCATCGAAGTAGGCCCAAACAGCACAGCCTGCCGGTTTTTCAGCCAGTTTTCTGTGGACCTTCTGTCGTGATGTTCTACTCCCTACACGAACACGACGCGAACACGACGGGGTCAGGTCCAGAACAGCGAATAAGAAATTCCAAACAAAAAGTAGTGCGACCTTTGTTCCTTCCAGAATGTCCTATCTGGCGATACTACGGTACTCTACCCACAATCAATCAGCAGGGTCAGACATGGTTGATTGTTCACATGGTTGATTGTTCATTTTGCAGGCATTTCCCACGTCCAAGTCGAACCGTTATGCGATTTGTCATGGTGTCATCCCATAGTCGTTGTCGTCAGACTCTACCGGCATAAACTCGGCCCGCATGGTGGCGACGAAGGTTTCAGCCTGTTCCACTATCTCCTGCGCATCGGCAGGCTCGACGGAATCTCCTTTGTAGTCGGCCACCAGCCGGATTTCGTGCGCCCGGTTCAGGAGGCGTCCCACCTCTTTCGATACCGGGCCGTTCTTAACCAAAAAGTTGCTGAAGGCCCCGATCAGGCCGCTATGGGTGCGACCAATATCCGGCACTACCGGCGCACCCGACGCCAGTAGTGCGGCGCGGGCGGCGTCGAACATGGCGTAGTAGGCACGGTTGGCTGCGCCATCCACGTCACCAAGATCGAGCAAGGCTCGGGCGGACGAACAAGCCGTGTCAGCCTTCGCCATCAAAGCGTCTGGTGTCATTTGTCGATTGCTCACAGTCGAACTCCCTCCCGGTTGATGTTGCGTAGCAAGGTGGGGTTCGCGTAGTTCTCCGGGTGCTCCCATTCGTCAAGCCAGATCGGAAGCGGCGAGATGAGGATGCCAGTTTCGAGCAGCACATCAAAAGCGACATCGGCCATATCCAGCTTGGCAATCAGGAAGCGTTGAGGCTCGCCGCGCAAGAGTACAGCAACATCCGCATCGCTGTCCGGGCGGTGCGTGCCACGCGCACGGCTGCCATAGACAATGGCCCCCGCTATGTCGTAGCGATTGGCGATCAAGGTGAGGAAGCGACGGACTGCTTCCTCTGTGTCATGGTCGATGCGATTCATACGAACCCCACAATGAAATCCGGATTTCCTGAATGAGTGACTCCAAGCGGCTAATTTGCCCGCATGGCGCTCTATCTTTGATCAATTGTCAATCACCCACACCCTTTCCCTAATAACCAATACCTTAAAGCAGTTATGCACAGAACCATTCAAGTTTTTAGGGGATAAGTCAGCGGATGCAGACGCCCTGACGTAAAACATAACCAGCCCTAAAGATTTCACAAAAAAATAATTTCAGTTTGCCCTGACAGGATTGGTTTGATCAAAATTTTGTAAGTATCCAAGGTCCAGATGAGGCGCTGGTTTATTCAGTTTTTGTGCCATCTGGATTGGCTCAATACTGCCCAGATAGTACCAGTCCTTGATCACATGATACTGTTCCAGCTCAGTGTGATTTTCCCGAACACGACAGGGTTAGATCCAGAAGAGCGAATCAAGGATTCTGAACAAAAAAGAGTGTGACCTTTTTTCCGGTCCAGAATGTCCTATCTGGCGATACTACGGCACTCTACCCACAATCTCAGCAGGGTCAGACACGGTTGATTGTTCATTTTGCAGGCATTTCCCGCGTCCAAGTCGAACCATTATGCGATTTGTTGCAGGGTATTGGCAAGATCTCTGCTGGACGTTCGGGGAAGAAGAGGCTTACTGTCTTGGTGATAAAGCTCAATAGTCTCATCGACAATCTGGCACAGCTCTGCGAAAACCTCTTTTTCATCAGGCCCGTGACATCCACCAAAAAGCAGGCCGGGCGCGCTGCCCACAAAGCACTGATCTTCTTCCGACCATTCCACAATCTTGGCGTTAAGCACGCTTTCGTTCATTGTCTCAATATTGCGTGGGATAGATTATTCAAGACTTGACCCCGCGCTTGCACGTTTAGGCTTAAGTAAGTGCCATTCAGACCTGACCCCGTATTTTCGGCCTGGAGGGTCTCAAGCGAAATGCTCTCAGGGGTTGCAACTTTTCCCTTCTCCGTGATTTGCACGTAACCGCGCTGGGGATAGTGAACCAGCCCACCTTTCTTTAGGTATGACTTTCCCCAAGCAATCCGATTCTCAATGAGACGCTCTCCACTCTTGATAGTCTGATCGAGTAGCTCTTGAGGCCGCTTTGAATAAAATTTTTCTTCTACCCTGCGAATCAATTCTCTACCCGAGATAGCTTCCTCATTTTTCAGCACATCGAGAATTGGCAAGAAGGTTTCGTTGAATTTTGGCAGATCCATATAGTTCTCGACGTTCCACTGCTGATTGAGTTTAGTTCAATGCTCAAAACAGCGGCGCATTTATGCGCCCGACTGCTTTTGCTGGTTATGTTTTGTTGTTTCGCTATTGAACTTTGGCAAATGCTCGTAAATCAGAACTTGTTCTAGGGCTTTGATTATTGAAATATGTTCAGGTACCAACAGCACGGCGATTAGGTACCTTTGCCTGATGTATGTAGCCGAACAATCGGGCACATCATCGACAAGCTCCTTTTCAAGCTTAAGTCGAAACACACTTTTCTTGTATTTTGGTTGAAGGTGCTGGTTACGTAACCTTTGATAAAGTCCCTTGCTTCCCGTAGCCGAGCCTATGTAGTCAATACACCCTGTGAGTTTATTCTTGAATAGATATAACCCCCATTCTTTGGGCAACAATGCGCCGGGATCGCCAGCAGGATCTATCCAGTCCAAGTCGGATACCTTGTCAGCATATTTTGTCAGTATCAAAATTGACTTCATCTTTGAGAAACATAACGTTGAGCTTGATGGGGCGCAGAGCCGGCTTGCCAGCGGAGCGTCCCTCTCGAAGGATTATGTGCGTGCCAATTCTTACCATTTTTCTGGTGTTGTTTGGGATGGAACACAGCAAGAATAAGTATGAATTCATTTTCATCGCGGTAGAGCAGACCGTGTGGAAAAGTTTCAAGAGGCCAGCGCCGAACTTCATGCTCAATAATCTGTATTGCTAATGGATCACTTGAGACCGCTTTGGTGGCAAACTCAACTGCAGTTTGAAACCTCTGGGCAAGTTCAGGGCTAATTTTGCGATAATAACCTTTTTCCCGCCGAATATCCTCAAGGGCGGATTGGAGAAAGCGAACAGGCTTCAACGCTCATCAGCCCTAAGGTCCGAAAATGCCTCTTCAGCTGGAATTGCTTGTTCTTCACTTCGAAGGTAGGCTTGGTACCGACAATTCGCCTCTTTCAACCAAGCATGCTCTACTTGACGAGGATCTGAAATCGGCCGCTCTTCAATGCTATCTAAAAGGTGCATTACCAAGCAAGTTCTATCTTCTTTCGGAAGAGAAAGCGCTTCATTTTCAATATCTTCTGCGGATATAGCCATAATTCCCTCACAAAATAAACACTTGCCTACACTCTACTACGCTATGGGAAATAATTGAAGCACATAACGCCCCTGTTCTGGCGCGAAAGTATGTTGGCGTGGCTTTTGCGCTTTTTGCAAAAGGCATGACGACATACTTTTGTCGCTCAGGAACTGTTTGTGTACGCCCAGCATGGGCGTGAACTAATGAGGTGAAAGTCCTCTGTAGGAAGGTCACCATTCTTAGCGGCTTATGCCGTTATTAGATGCCAACTACTAGCGAATGGCAAGGACCAACCCATGAGGGGCGGTCTGAAGGAAGTCTAACGCAAAACTGCGAGCCGATGAACAAGTACATCATATGAGGCGCGTAGGCTGGAGGCGAGATGGCACAAGACATCGAAGCCAGGTGATCTAACGGCCACCGTAAATGATGCGGCAGTGCAGAGACAGTGCATGCTCTTATCTGGGGAGATCTGCTTAACAAGCGATCGGCAGATAACCAGTGATGCCCTGGTATACAAGTGCCTTGGCTCCCTTGGCCCCATTACCAAGGGAGAGCGAACCAGATGGAAACCGATAGCGCTTTGCCGGGTAACTTGGTCGAGTTATCCGGGGTGATGGACAACCAGCGCTATATAGAGAGTCGGGAAGGTGTACCCCAAGGGCGGGCCATTATCGCCGCTACTGGCAAACATCATGCTTGATCCTCTGGATAAAGAACTTGAACGGCGTGGACACAAGTTCGCCCGGTACGCGGACGACTTTACTATTATCGTAAAAAGCCAACGCGCCGGAGAACGAGTGCTGCGCAGCATCAGCAGATACCTGCAAGAACGTTTGAAACTGGTGGTGAACACAACCAAAAGCCACGTGGTTAAAACCAGTGAATGCCAATTTCTGGGATTTACCTTTCAGGGAGGACGCATTCAATGGCATCCGAAAACGCTACACAAATTCAAGCAACAAGTGCGGCGCTTAACCAACCGCAACTGGGGTGTGTCGATGAGATATCAGCTTTTCAAGATCAGCCAATATTTACGCGGCTGGATAAATTACTTTGGAATCGCCAGCGGCTATCAGCGCTGCGTCGAACTGGATCACTGGATCCGGCGCAGAGTACGTATGGCCTATTGGCGTCAGTGGCAAAGGCCACGCACCAAGGTAAGAAACCTGATGAAGCTCGCGGCGTACACGTCAGAGCAGCGGTGGCATGCGGCATCACCAGCGAGCAATGGGGTCAGGTCGCGAACGACAAACAAAAAGTGAATACCGCAAAGCGGAGCCCGCCTCAAAATCAAGTATCCTTGTTCTTTCGAACAATAACCCCTATCGCCGTGTTGCGATCTTATGCGAAACCAAGTGGTCCTGATATAGAATACAGTATAAACTTATTATCCTTTATTATCGACCTGACCCTATTGTGTTCTGTATTGCCAAAGCAACCCCATCAGGCCGTTACTCCAGCGAGTTCGAGCAGCTTTTGTCGAAAATACGCAAAGCTTGGAGACGAGTTATTGGTTACATCCATGTGAAGACTGATCTTTTCAGCCCATTTAGACTTCTCTGCGCCGACAGCCTGCCACCCTTTGGCGGAAAGTGCGGTTGATCCGCCGTTGTAAATCGCATCTGCCAAGCGTTCCCATGTACCACAAATGGAGTCATTTACGTATGCATTTAGAACAGCGTCTTTTGCTCTTGGATAAGCGGCTTTGACTGCTGGGATGTCACCAAGAAACCACGCTTCCCCTTCCTCAATGGCAACACAAAACCGGGTCTCTGGTTTGGTAATGCAGGCATCCAGAATATTGAAAAGCTCTTGGCGAAAAGCTTTGAGGCACTTGTCATCAAGATCACAGACCACAAAAACAACGGAAGGGAAATTCTGCCAAGAATTACCGTAGCCCTTCAAAAGCCTTGGTAAGTTATCGAGCAAAATGCGCTTGCTTGCATCTACGCCAGAATTCATTTTTTGAGGAATACGACCGATTCCCCTATAAGCAATGACTTTAAACGTATGTTCATCACCGATAATCTCAGGAACAAGAATATCGAGCGCTTTCTTGCCGGATTGATCTTCAACGAGTATCTCAAAATGCATCGGATTACCTCGCATCCAGATAATCGCTGTACCAAAGCCCACCCAAAGGTAATCCCTCAGCAACCATGTTCTTTACTAACGCGTCATCGCTTGCCCTACGGATAACCGAATAACCATCCGAACCCTTTTCCAGAATCCAGACCTCGGCAGGCTCCAGGGCATCGACCAGATAGGGCTGATGAGTCGTGATGAAAACCTGAGATCCGCCTTTGCGACCTGTCGCGTGTTCACGGAATTCCATCGCCAAGGATTCGAGAAGTTTATGGTACAAACCGTTTTCCGGCTCTTCGATACATAAAAACGGTGGCGGGGTCGGATCTTCGAGCAACAGGAGATACGCGAAGACCTTTAATGTCCCATCAGACATTTGTTGCGAATAAAATGGATCTTGAAAACCTTTGTCATTAAACCGCAGTAGCAAACGGCCATCGTTTGTCTTTTCTGTATCAATCTTGTTAATCCCGGGGATTTTTTCCGCAATCCGGTTCAAAATAGCCTGGAAACGCTTTGGATGTTCCCGCTCCATAAATTGCACAACATTCCCAAGATTGTCTCCATGGATGTTGAGATGTTTCTGAGGCCCAGCGAGAGGCAGACTTCTGGCTGCGTCTGGTGTGAAATAGCTGAGGTACCAGCCTTCTATAAACTTGCGGAACGCGGAAATCCGCGGATGCTGTTTCAATGAACCCAGTGTAGCAATTCCAAGCTTACGCATGTCCTCAAGCTCAACGACATCGGTTTCCCTGGACTCTTCTTCTTTTGCCTCACCTGATTTGATAGACTCCATCAAACTGAGCAGGTCAAACTCTCCCTTTTCTTCTTCGATCTGACGGCCTTCTTGATCGCCTTTCCAAACAATACCTTTTCCACTGTTCAACACAAGAAACGAGAAGGGCCATCCGTGCTTCTGGCCTTTGCGCCTCTGTCTAAGGCGTTCTTTCAGCACATATGGACGACCTGATTTATCTACATCAATGGAAATTTCATAGGTGATGGGCCGGGCATTCCCATCTTCCTTGTAGTAGACCTCAAATTCAATTGGCCCTTTTTGACCTTGCGCCCGGATACGCTCAAATCCTCCCCTGCCGCGAGAGTCGCACGCCTCTTCTACGCCCGACTTCAAGGCATCTGCAAGGAATCCGAAGGCATCAAACAGCGTACTCTTCCCCACACCGTTCTTGCCAATCACAGCCGTCATCGGCGTGAGCGGCTCTGCTTGTTGTTGACTCCAGAGACGGCCCAGTGTGACATCTTTTAACGCCCTAAAATTCTTTATTCGAAAACCTTCTATTTTTGCCATTATTCGCCTCCCTCTTGAGACACGGAGGATGGGTGAAAGGGGGACGACGTGGAGTTTAACGAATAATCCATTTTCCGCTCTCCTTTATTATGTTGACCCGTTGACCAGTGATGTTGTCGTATTGCTGGTCGAGGTCGTTTGATGTTGCCGAGTCGAGATAGCCACAATGAACCGCGGCATAGGGATCCTGTCCAGAACAGCGAATAAGAAATTCCAAACAAAAAGGAGTGCGACCTTTGTTCCTTCCAGAATGTCCTATCTGGCGATACTACGGTACTCTACCCACAATCAATCAGCAGGGTCAGACATGGTTGATTGTTCATTTTGCAGGCATCTCCCGCGTCCAAGTCGAACCGTTATGCGATTTGTTGCAGGGTATTGGCAAGATCTCTGCCAGCAGTTGGAGGAGGAAGGGGCTTGCCGTCTTGGTGATAAAGCTCAATGGTCTCATCGACAATCTGGCACAGCTCTGCGAAAACCTCCTTTTCATCAGCTCCATGACATCCACCAAAAAGCAGACCGGGTGCGCTGCCCACAAAGCACTGATCTTCTTCAGACCATTCCACAATCTTGGCGTAAAGCGTACTTTCTTTCATATCTCAGCCTCCTTGACCGCCTTTTCTACGGCCCGTATCTGGTATTTCTTAGCATCTTCTCCGAGTTTGCCAGAAATCGTCACCGGCCTTGATTAACTCCCTGATTTTTGGTGGCACATCCCCTCCCAGGCTCCCTCATTCAATCGCATGACTAGAATCATGCGCTCGAAACAACGCAATATATCACGTCAAAAATGAAATCGATCCCGGCAATACCCATACTCACTCTTTATATTTTGTGGAAATAGGCTGATTTAGTTTTTATTGTAACGATCCATGTCAAATCCACAAACAAATATTATGAACGCTGGCTTTTTGATCGGCGTTTAATTTTCTTTCACACAGCTGGTCGGGGCAGGTAAAAAATAAATCATCGTCAGTTTACAGTGCTACGCACTTCGTTGCAGGCTGCTTGAGCAGCGTGGCACCCCAGAAGATGCCATGACGGCAGAATTGGTAATGCAACGCTCTCCACACTCTGCCTGCTCCGCTCTGGCTGACTTCGCTCAGAGACTGAATCAGGTCGCGAACAAAAAAAATGATGCGAAATCAACGATTCTTCAAACCCTCTATCCCCTCGCCCCACTGATATAAGCCGTAGTAAGCGGATGCACTGATGCTTCAAAAATATCCCGGCAGTGACCGAATTCGATTACTTGGCCAGCGTGTTCTTGTTCTCCGACCCAGAAAAACGCGGCATAGTTGGCGATGCGGCGCGCTTGGGCTAGGTTGTGGGTAACAATGACGATGGTATAGCGGCCGCGTAGGCGGCAGATGAGGTCTTCTACAATGCCGGAGGCGATCGGGTCCAGCGCGCTACATGGCTCATCCATCAGTATTATTGCCGGGTTCAGGGCTAATGCGCGTGCGATACAGAGGCGCTGTTGCTGTCCGCCGGACAAACTCAATGCAGAGGTATGCAGCCGGTCGCGCACTTCCTCCCATAAACCGACATCATGCAAGGTCTGTTCAATGACCACATCAACTTCGGCCCGGCGCGTCATGCCATGTTCGTGTAGGGGCAAGGCAAGATTACGGTAAATCGAGAGTGGAAAGGGTGTCGGCTTTTGGAATACCATACCGATGGTTCGCCGTAGGTGCTGCACATTGCAGGCCGGATCATGAATGTCTTGACCGTTGAGGTAGATTTCGCCCTTCAGATGGCAATCCGGGATCAAATCGGTCAATCGGTTAAGCACTGACAGGAAGCTGGTTTTGCCACAGCCCGATGGACCGATCAGCGCGGTGACACAACCGCGGTAAATATCGAGCGTTACATCATCCAGCGCATGTCTTGCACCATAACGGAGTGAAAGATTTTTTACCTGGATAACCGGTTCTGGTACGCAGCAGGCTGGCCCGCTTTGCAACGAGCCCAGGGTAAAGGATCCGGACTCAGGTGAAAATGGGTTGGTCATTTTGGCTCTCATGTGGACTCGATTCGTTTCCGTTGCCATCTTTGCATAAGCAGCAGGGCGCTGGTGTTGATCAATAGCAGCAGCATGACCAGAACCAGCGCCGAAGCATAGGCGGGCGCATCACCACCCGGTACATTCATCGATAAATCGAAGATATGCAACGCCAGCGCGCGTCCCGAATCCAGAAGCGATTCCGGCATGCGATCAACATAGCCGCTGGTAAACAGCAGTGCAGCCGTTTCCGCTGCGGCGCGGCCGATTCCCAGCAGCAATCCTGCAACCCATGCCGGTATCGCAGCGGGTAGCAACAGATGGAACAAAACGGCCGCGCGGGACAGGCCCAGGGCAGCACCCGACAAGCGGTAGTGCTCCGGTACGCTCCGCAGCCCTGCTTCGGCCGTGCTGACTAATATTGGCAGTAACATACAGGCCAGTGTCAGCCCGCCTGACAGAATAGAAAACCCCATCCCCAAATAAATACTGAAGAAGGCATTGCCAAACAGACCGAACACAATCGAGGGAATGCTTGCCAGTACTTGCAGACTGAAACGGATCACCTGACCAGGCCGACTGGCAACCGGCACAAACTCCGAGAGTAGTATGGCTGTCGACCATCCCAGCGGTAAGGCGCTGACCAGTGCGACTAGCACGATTAGCAGTGTACTGACCAGAATGGGTCCAATCCCACCTGCACGGCCGGCATCCCGTGGCGGTTCAACCAAAAAGCGCCAAGATAGATGCGTTGCGCCGCCACGTACCAGATCAAATAGAATCCATAAAAATACCAAGCTGATTACTGCAACCGTGGCATACACCATCCAACGGAGCAATTGATCCCGCAGAACATGTCTTGATGAATGCCGTGTCGATTTACGCACGGTTTTCTCAAGCATGGCGGTTTCTCGCCAGCCAGCTGGCCGCCGCTGTCAAAAGCATGACCCACAGCAACAACAGCAACCCCGAAACGAACAAGGCCGCACGGTGCCCGTCCATGGCGTAAGCCATTTCCAGCGCAATATTGGAGGCTAAGGTACGAATAGGGTCAAACAAGCTACCAGCATGCTGGGCGACATTGCCGGCCACCATTAATACTGCCATGGTCTCGCCGATGGCACGACCAGCCGCGAGCAGGATGCCTGCCAGGATACCGGTTCGAGCAGCGGGCAAGGCGATACCAACGATGCTGCCCCAGTGCGATAGACCCAGTGCTGCCGAGGCCTGCAGGTATTCGCGTGGGACGGCTTGTAACGCGGCATGGCTGGTGACGGCAATGGTGGGCAATATCATGAGGGTCAGCACCAGAATGGCCGCCAGCAGGCTCAGACCAGGCGGCTCCCACTGATTGATCAGCGGCACCAGCGTGGTCAGCCCCCAGAAGCCGAATACCACCGATGGAATGCCCGCCAGCAACTCGAGCAGGCGCCGGTAAAGCATGGCTATGCGCGGCGGTGCGTAAACAACGATGAAAAGCGCCGATAAAATTCCCATTGGCATGGCCAGCAACATCGCGCCGCTACTCGCGTAGAAAGTACCGGCCAGCATAGGTAGCAGGTTGTATTGTGCTTCCAACGGATGCCAAGAAGCATCGGAGAAAAAACGCCTAAGCGGCAGCTGCTGTAACGCGGGCCAGGATTCGTACAGCAAAAATAACAGGATCAGCAACATAATCAGTGCCGCGATAGTTGCTGCGGCATACAATACCCTGCGCAGCCATCTGTCAATGGAGGCTGGCGGGAATGAAATACTGCGCTTCGACCAGATCATGGACTTGCTCCGAGCGGGCGAATTCAATGAAATCGCGCACCAATCCGACAGGTGTCTCACGCGTCACCAGATTGAGTGGACGCGCCAAGGGGTAGGAGCCTTCGCGCACATTCGCCGCAGATGCGACAATCCGATCCAGTGGCAGCAATTTGATCGCAATACCCTGGCTGATTGCGTGCGCCACCGTGCCAATTGAAAGATAGCCTATCGCATGGCGGTTACCGGCAATGGTCTTGATCCCTTGCTGATTATCTCCGATGATGGCGTGTGGTTTAATCGCGCTATTTTTCAAGCGGAAATACTCCAGAAACAGCTCCAACGTAGAGCGGCCTTCGGCTTTGTTGACAACGGTTATGCGCGCACTCTGCCCACCGATTGTTTTCCAGTTGGTTATTTTTCCCTGATAAATCGCGACGATCTGCTCTTGAATCAGTGCAGTCAGTGGGTTACTCGCATGCAGCACGAGGCCAATCCCGTCAAGCGCAATGGTATGCGCTAGCAAATCTCGCTCCTCGGGTTTCAACGCACGAGATACCAAACCAATGTCAGCGATCTTGCGGCGTGTATCATGCAGACCACGAGAAGAACCGCCTGTCTGTACCTCGACCCGTACCCCTGGATGAATGGATTCAAACCGTCGAGCAATTTCGCTCATCAGCGGCGCCATCGTGCTCGAACCAGTCAATAACAATTTCTGTGTAGCCGCATGGATGCAAGTCGGCCAGCCGGCATACCCGACAAGTAAAATCACGATCAGGCTGAAAAAGCTCTTTCTTCTTGTGAGGGTCATGCTATTTAACCTGGTTCAATTTCCAATCATACTTCAGAATGTCCGTCGCTCCCTATCGGCATGGTACGCAAAGAGCTGGCCCGAACCAAGCTGGATTTGTCGAAATGGCGAATAAACTTAATCCTATCCATAAACCTGCTTCTGTCAGACTATTGATCGCATAGTGTTTTAGCAATAGTCAGAAGCAACCAATATTTTATTTCTTGGACTATTTATAACCTTATTTATCCTGATGAAGAAGGAACCGAAGTCATTTTCCTTAACATGATTGTTACCCGAATACAAGGCATTGTCATTTTAAATCCTTGACTGGACTCAAATCCCGGCATACAGTGAAGATATGATGTGCGTATATGAGTAGCAGGTATTTTTCTTACTGATTAATAAAAATGAGGGCAAAGATCATGCAAACATTTTTCTCCAGAAATTTATTAATTTATTTCTTTGTATGCATCACCTTACTATTTAGTGGGTGCAGCAGCGTACCCAAGCCCGTCGGTGAATTTGCCAGTGCCAGGTCACAGATACAATCTGCAGAATCAAGTGATGCAAGCATTTTTGCGCCTGTTGAGCTTGACCGTGCCAAAACCAAGCTCAGAAATGCCGAGAGAGCCGCAGCAGATAAAAAACATTTAACTGCAAGGCTTCTAGCTGAGGAGTCAATTTCAGATGCCCGGTTGGCAGCGGCAAAAGCCAGAACCGCCAAAGCAGAACGGTCTGCACAGGAAATGAGAGAGACCATTCAGACTATGGAACGTGAAATAGAACGCATTCAAAGATAATAGAAATTCCCCTTTTTTGCCGAAACTGCTGCATCTCATTAAGCCCCTTGCATAAGAGAGAATTATTATGACAAAACGCATAAATATCTTGCTTGCTGTATTGTTTGTTTTTGCTGTTACCTCTTGCGGAGGTCCACTGAAAAAAAATGCAATGCTGATTGACGCAGAATCAGCATTTGCCAGAGCAAAAGCTGATCCAGATGTAATCAAATATGCTGCAGAACATCTCATTGAAGCAGAAGAGACATTGAGGAAATCTGCCGAAGCGCGAACTGATGAAGAAATGAGTTCGCTGGCTTATATTGGCAATAACCAGGTATTAACGGCTCTGGAAGTGAAAAATTTTAGCCTGACAGAAAATGAATTAGCAAGATTGAGGGAAGCTTCTAGTCAGTTCGCTTTGCGGACAAGAGAGCGCGAAACACAACAAGCTATGGCTAGGAAAGCCCAGCTAGAACAGCAGCTGGCAGAGCTCCAGGCAGAGAAAACCGAACGCGGCATGGTGATGACTTTGGGCGATGTGTTATTTGAGACCGGAAAAGCTGAGCTGATGCCAGGAGCGGTTACTATGATTCGCCGTTTAGCACAATTTATGCAGCAATATCCGGATAAGAGAGTGCTCATAGAAGGACACACAGACTCTACCGGAAGTGCTTCGTTTAATCTGCGTCTGTCAGAAAACAGGGCAAATGCAGTTCAGAGTCTTCTTTTGTCTGAGGGAATACCTCATAACAGAATAGAAACGATTGGGTATGGCATGAGTAGGCCCGTTGCGACCAATGATACTGTTGAAGGCAGGCAGCGTAACCGTCGAGTCGAAATTGTTATTCAATAACGACTCATCCCTATCAGGGAGCCTCTAAAAAGTCAGCGTTTTAAGCTTGGCGAGAAGGGAGCGTAATGCTGACGTTGCCCCCATTTGGTTATGGGCAGAGAACAACCCGAGCCGCAATGCTCAATCGGGTTTGTCGGTTGTAATGATCGCTTGGGTACAACGCCTTGTATTACTCTCCTTATTTTCTGGGCGCCCGCTTATAGGCATGATATTTCTCGAGCCAGCCGAGCAAGCGCTGGGACACATGCCTGCGTTTCCATTCCCCCGCCACATATTTGTTGGCCTCGGACCAGGTGGGATAGGTATGGATGGTGCCCAGGATCTTGTTGAGACCCAAGCCATGTTTCATTGCCAGCACAAATTCCGCCAGTAGGTCACTGGCATGCGATCCCACGATCGTTACGCCCAGGATCCGGTCCCTGCCCGGTGGTGTTAGCACTTTGACAAAGCCGCGCGCGGCTTCATCGGCAATGGCCCTGTCCAGGTCATCCAGATTATAACGGGTTACTTCATACTTGATTTCGCGGGCTCGGGCTTCTGCTTCTGATAATCCAACCCGCGCGACTTCCGGATCGGTAAATGTCGTCCACGGTATGGTGGAGTAATCGACCTTGAAGCGTTTGAAATCTCCAAACATGGCATTGACCGCGGCATACCAGGCTTGATGCGCTGCAGCATGGGTAAATTGAAACGGTCCCACGACATCACCACAGGCGTAGATATTGGGATAAATTGTTTCTAGCCAGCCGTTCGTTTCGATTGTACGCCGCTCTGTCAAAGGAATGCCGAGCGTTTCAAGCCCCAATCCTTCGGTACGGGCAACCCGGCCCACCGCGCACAACAAAGCGTCGAATGGCAGCATCTGTTTCCTTCCTTCTGCATCACGCACAATCAAGCATTGCGTGTCGTTTTCCCGTCGTTCGCAACGAACTGCTTCTGTCTGTGTTAGCAGGCGCACGCTCTCTTCCTGCAATATGGTTGCCATGAATTCAGCGACTTCTGCATCCTCACGAGCCATCAGGCGATCTCGCTCCACTATGGTTACTTGACACTCCAGACGGGCGAAAGCTTGCGCGAGCTCACAACCAATTGGCCCACCTCCCATTACCACTAAGCGCTTCGGCCGTTCGGTCAGTGACCAGATTGTTTCCGAAGTAAAATATCGCACCGTTTCCAATCCTGGGATTTTGGGAATAAGCGGGCGCGCGCCACTGGCAATGACAATGGCGCGTGTGGTGAGTGTTTTTCCATCAACTTCAACTGTCCAGGGGGAATTGATACGTGCCTGACCTGCAATCACTTCAACCCCAAGCCCGGTATAGCGTTCTACGGAATCATGTGGCTCGACTGCTCGGATGATCCGCTGCACGCGCTGCATGACCTCGCCAAAATTGTATTCAACCTGGGTTTGCGTGATTCCCAGCGACTGGGCTACACGGGCTTGCTTCAGGAAAGCGGCGGTACGAATCAGCGCCTTGGATGGGATGCATCCGTAGTTGAGGCAATCCCCCCCCATTTTATGGGATTCGATCAATGTGACTTTCGCTCGAGTTGCCGCTGCAATATATGCTGTGACCAGACCAGCGGCGCCAGCACCGATAACAATTAAATTCCGGTCAAAATGTTGCGGCTTAGGCCAACGCGCATAACGCCGCCGCTGCTGTAAATAGCCGATGCCCCAACGCGCCAGCCAAGGAAATCCGGCAAGCAACAAAAAGGAAGCAAGCAGCGGGGGTGACAGAATATCGGACAGGGTTTCGATCGCCGCCAATTGTGTGCCGGCATTGACATAGACAATACTGCCAGCCAGCATACCGATCAGGCTCACCCAGAAGAATGTCCCGGTTGACAAGCGCGTCAGGCCCATCAGCAGATTGATCAGGAAGAAAGGAATAGCCGGCACCATCCGCAAGGAGAAGAGATAAAACGCACCATCTCTGGCAAGCCCCTGATCGATGGTCGCCAATCGGTCCCCAAAACGGCGCGAGACCGCATCCCGGAGCAAATAGCGCGCGGCCCAGAAGGCAAGTGTCGCGCCGATCGTGGCTGAAAGCAGGACAAGGGGCACGCCCACCCACAGCCCGAACAAAGCGCCGCCGGCGAGCGACATGACGGCCGCGCCCGGCAAGGACAGCGCCGCCATGACAATGTAGGTCAGCGCATACCAGCCCATGAACCGGAACGGATTATCCTGGTAGCTCTGGTCCAGGTCGGCATGATGCGCCTTGAGCGATTCCAAGCTGAAAAGACTGGCCAGATCCAATAGATAAAACAGGCCAACCAATATCAGCACGGCCAGCAACAGGATCAGGCGCTTGTTCATGTATCACCCGCTCCGGTTGCTGACATGTCTTGATCCGCCCGCTGCAGCTCGCTACAGGATGCACCGAGACGAAAGCAGCTGTAACAGCGATGATGCTTCATGCTCACCGGCACAGGCAAGCTGCCGGTGAGCGTATCCGCCAGCGCATAGTCGGGATCATCGTCCACCAGCGTGCAGGCATAAACGCGCATGCGCCCGGCAGTTTTCACAACCATCCGGCTGAATGCGCACATAAACTGCCGCCGGCTGGCCTCGCTGTGATAATCGGTCATGCATTGCGCGCTGATCTGGGGGCTGGCAACTTGCGCGGCAGGCGGATGAAATTCGGGAAATTCGATGCGCGGCAAATCGGCAGGCAATCCCGCTGCCTGCAGCACCTCACCGAATCCTTGGCTCACCTCGGCCTGGCTGCAGCCGGGTATCGCCTGGCTGGCGATGGATAACGAAAACCCCGCATGATGAAGCTCGCGCATGCCAGCCAGCGCTTGCGCGAACATCCCTTTCCCCCGGCCATGATCATGGCGCGCTGCTTCAAAATGATCGAGGCTCACGCGCAAGTGAAGCGGATGCGGATGCTGGCTGAGTGGCTTCAGCTGCCTGATCCGCTGGATCAGGGGGCGCGTCGCATTGGTCAGCACCAGACACGGCCGAGACTGCAAGGCGTAATCCAGGATCGGCACGATATCCTTGTTGATGAACGGCTCCCCGCCAGTGAAGGAAAATTGTTTCACGCCCAATGTCAGCGCTTCGTCGACAAACGGTTGCACATCTGCCAATCGCACCCGTTGCAGGCGATCATCTCCGGGCTTTGAACCTTCCAGGCAGAATGGACAGGCCAGGTTGCAGGCAGTACCGGTATGAAACCACACTTCTTCCAGCGCATGGGTATGAATGAATCCACGTGGCGCGCCATCGGCAGTTTGGTACCAGGCGGCAGAACGTGCTGCCTGCCCCGTCGGCGAGGAAGCAGGGATTTTCATGGCCGTGGTCAACAGCATCCGCCAGCCGCCGCCGGCGGCCGGGTTGCGTCATCGAACGGAATGCCCATGCCACATCCCGGAAAAATGCCGAAATGGCGCTCAAAATTACCGTAAAACTCGAAATGCGGCGCAAACCGGGTGTCATGCAACATGCGCCAGGTATTGCCGCACACCGGAAACTGGCGGCCGGTCTCGATATGATGATGCTTATCCAGCATGAAACCATGCGGGTGATGCGCAATGGTGCCGCGATAGACCACCGATTGGCCATGATCCTCGCAGGCGGGCTCGAGCCCAGCGAGCTTGAACAGCCGGTAGGTGGCCGAATAGAAACGAATCGGACCGATCCGCGCCGCGATGGCGGCATTGCCGATCGTAATCGGCCGATCTTCCACCAGCCGTGGATCGGTAAAACCGCATGCCCGGCCCAGGTTCAGGAAATCGTTCCAGTAAAGCGCGCCGCCCAAGCACTCCCCGTACAACACTGGATCGCCGGCCAGTGCGGCCGGAACACGCCGGTCGCTATAGATATCGGAAAAATATAATTCGCCACCCGGTTTGAGCACGCGGTACGCCTCCCGCAATACGGCAGTCTTGTCGGTAGCGAGGTTGATCACACAATTGGAAACGATCACATCCACGCTCGACGCCTGCAAATCCAACGCATCGAGTTTCTCGATATTCCCTTGCAGGAAACGCACATTGCTGCGGGCGTAATCGAATGCTTTGCGATGATAATCTTCGTAGCGACGCGCCACAGCCAGTTGCGCCTCGGTCATGTCCACGCCGATCACCTGGCCATTTTCACCCACCAGTTGCGACAGCACATAAACATCCCGCCCGGCCCCGCAACCCAAATCGAGCACGGTCAGCCCCTCGAGCTGTTGTGGCAGCACCAGCCCACAACCGTAATAGCGATTGAGCACTTCCTCATGCAGCTGGGCCAGCAAAGGCTTCGCATAATCGGGCAGGCCCTCGTCGGTGCAGCAGGCATTGGTCTTGAGATCGGATGAACCGGTCAATGTCTCGCCATAGTATTTTTGAACGATTTCTTTCATGGTGATTAAGTTCCTGTTGTCAAATCATCTGGATCGCCTCGATGGCAATACTGGCCTGCCAGCTTTTCAGCTGACACACCACAGGCAAACGCCAGCGCCAGCTTGCGGTTGCGCCAGGTGCGGCGCCACCAGCCATCCCGCTGCCAGCGCCGCGGATCGACCCATAACGATTCCGTCAGTGCCTGAAATCGCCCCAGCGCACGTAAATTCCTCACCAGCGGCACCTCTTCGAACAATGGCCAGGGGGCATGCCCACCGGCAGCCAAATAGCTGCTGCGCCTGGCAAAGATTCCCTGGTCTCCATACGGTACGCCAATCCGGCAACGCAATGCAATCGCCGCCTCCAGCAGCGGTGCCGGCCAGGCACATGCACCGTCAAACCGGAAGCGGAAATAGCCACCCAGCGCACCGTTGGTCAATGCCCGCGCCATGGCCGGCAACGGGTTTTCCGGCAGCCGCGCATCCGCATGCAAAAACCAGAGTATCTCGCCACGCGCGCTCATGGCGCCTGCGCGCAACTGCTGGCCGCGGCAGGGCGTGGCAGCCAGCCAGCGCGCGCCGTACCGCTCACAAACAGCCCGGCAGGCTGTCTGCCTGGCACCGTCGACCACGATCACTTCTTGCGGGATATCCGGTAGCGCGTTCAATTGGCTCAACAATTGTTCGAGCCTGGATTCATCCCGGTAACAAGGAATGATTACGCTGAATTCATGCATGGTTGACCCGCTTGTTTGCGCGCAGACAGCTGACCAAGGCATGCAGCCGCCGTCGGGCCGGCCGTGAATCATGCCGCAGATCGGCATACAACTGTTCGATCTGCTCCGGTTCGTCTATATCCACATTCGGTTTCAGACAGGCGACCGTCTGGCCAGCCTGTCGGCACTGTTCCATTAGCGTGGCTCCCAAATGAGGGGTGCTCCATGGCAAATGGCCGAGCTCCGGCCATGGCAGATTACTCGCCATCAGCACCACCCCGCCATCGAAGGCGGGTATGAGCACTGTATCGGCATGCATCAGTGCCGCCCGGCAAGCGCTGTAATCCTCATCGGTCAGCAGCGGCGCATCACTGCCGATATAAATCAATTGCTTCGCACCATTCAAGCGCAACGACCGATCAAGCTCATTCAGTCGCTGCCCAAGGTTGCCAGTGCCCTGGGGCTGGATCGTCACCATTGACTGCGGTGGAAGTAGCGAAGCCGCCCAGGCACGATCCCCGGAAGAAGCCGGTGCAATCACCACCGGCCCCCTCCAGGCCAGCGCGTCCTCCAGCGCACAATCGAGCAGCGCCTGGGCGCAAGCCATGGCCTGTTCGATGCCGAAGCCAACCGCCAGCCTCTGCTTGCCCATGCCAGGCCGAGGACGCTTGCATACCACCACCAGCACTGCATCCATTTTGGCCATCTCTCTAATTTTCATGCCTCCATTCAGAAGGATACATACAATCCCAAACAACCCATCGTCGGTTTCATGGTGCGCATGCAATGTATCCATGCTTAGTCGTCAGTGACAACGCTTCCTTACACGACAAACGAAACCATTCCGGTCTCCCGCCATTAACGAGCCCTAAACATAGCGTCATATCCCATCATATCAGTATATGGATTTCAGGATTCTTCCATACCCACAACCGGGGAATAGATTATTCACGGATTCTGTATGTTAAAATGCGCAGCTTAGTGTGGCTCGTACTGGTCGCTGCGCACGATGCCTATATTACTTTCAGGGTTCCTCTAAAAATCCAAAGTTTTAAGCAAGACAAGGCGGGAACAAAAAATGTTGACGCAGCATATGATTGATATGTAAGAAGACATTTTTGTGAACAACGGCGTATTGTGACGAAACATGGATTTTTAGAGGCGCCTGTCATCAAATTGTAATAATTGGTCCTTAGTATGAAGCTCTCCTATCTCAGCTCGCTACTCAAAAGAATGAGGATTCCTATCCACAATACCAAAGATACGCTTGCCGGCACGCCAGCGACAAGAAATCTACGCTACGATTACAAGCGGCATCTGAAAGAGCGTGTGATAGAAATACTGCTGTTTCTGGCAGCTTTTTTTTCTGTCTTCATTACATTCGCAATCATTTACATGCTGATCTCGGAATCATTGGTCTTTTTCGAGCATGTATCGCTGCGCGAGTTTCTGACAGATACACAATGGACCCCCCTTTTTGATGACGCCCACTATGGCATTCTGCCCCTGGTCTCGGGTACGGTTGTCAGCTCTGCAGTCGCGCTCCTTGTCGCGCTGCCTTTGGGCACCACCATCGCGATTTATCTCTCCGAATTTGCGCCCTTCACGGTCAGAGAAATCGCCAAACCATTTCTGGAACTACTGGGCGGCATTCCGACAGTCGTTTACGGTTATTTTGCCTTATTGTTCGTCACGCCGCTGCTGCAAATGCTCATCCCCGACCTTCCCGGCTTCAGCCTTTTATCCGCGGGCCTGGTCATGGGAATCATGATTATCCCCTATGTCAGCTCCATGACTGAAGATGCCATGCGCTCGGTGCCGATGCATCTGCGGGAAGGCTCCTATGCGATGGGTGCGACACGATTCCAGACGGCGATCAAGGTCGTCATGCCGGCCTCCTTATCCGGCATAGCGGCGGCCTATATACTCGGTATTTCACGGGCGGTGGGTGAAACCATGGTTGTTGCCATCGCCGCAGGCATGCAACCCAATCTAACCTGGGATCCTACGGAACCGGCGGCCACCATTACCGCTTATATCGTTCAAGTGAGCCTCGGAGATTTGCCGCATGGGAGCATCGGCTATCAAACAATCTTTGCAGCCGGGTTGACGCTTCTGCTGATGACCCTGGCTTTCAACATCCTGGGCCATTTGTTGCGCAAACATTACCGGGAAGTTTATTGACACCGCTGCCAGCCGGCTTTGTCGACCATGCAGCCTCTCTCTTCTGACGCCTCTAATTTTTAGTCATCATACCCAGATGAATCACGTAAAAAACCTGAAAGAGATACGAGCAGTCATCTCCCGCCATAAACGCTGGGATTCGCTATTCCTGGTCGCTGGCGTGATGGCTTTGATGATCGCCATTCTGACTTTTATCGCGCTGTTCTCGCATATGCTCATCGACGGCATGCCCCGTTTGTCGTGGGACTTCTTCACGTCATTCCCATCGCGCCGTCCTGAAGCGGCCGGGATTCTCTCTGCCTGGGTCGGCACGACGTTGGTCATGCTGGTCACTGCCGTGGCGGCCGTGCCGCTCGGGGTGGCGGCTGGTGTCTACCTGGAAGAATATGCGCCGACCAATTTACTCACCGAAATTATCGAAATCAATGTCACCAATCTGGCCGGGGTGCCCTCGATCATTTACGGCTTGCTGGCACTGGGACTATTCGTATATCAACTCGGGCTGGGACAAAGCATTCTCGCGGCCGGCCTGACGCTGGCGTTGCTGATCCTGCCAATTGTAATTGTCGCGACCCGCGAGGCGATCCGCTCGATTCCCGTTGCAATCCGCGAAGGCGCTTATGCGCTGGGGGCGACCAAATGGCAAACCGTGGCGGATCATATCCTGCCCTATTCGGCAGCCGGTATACTGACCGGCGTGATTATCGGGCTGGCACGCGCAATTGGGGAAACAGCCCCCATTATCACGATCGGCGCCCTGACTTTCATCGCCTTTTTGCCCCCTGCCCCGGTTCAGGCAGAGTTTCCCTTTTTGTCCTTCGAATGGCTGATGGCACCCTTTACTGTCATGCCGATTCAGATGTTCAACTGGGTCTCCAGACCTGAAGAAGCCTTCCAGGCCAATGCCGCCGCAGCGGGCCTGGTGCTAGTGGTCATGACATTGCTGATGAACGGATTGGCTATTTACCTGCGTTATCATCTGCGTAAAAAAATTAAATGGTAAACGAAATCATGCATACAACCAGACCGGGCGCCAGCACGTCCAGCACGATTAAATCCGTAGTGAATAACCTCACTTTTCGCTATGGGGATTTTCAGGCACTCAAAGACATCAACATGGTGGTCCATGAAAAACAGGTCACAGCGTTGATTGGCCCCTCAGGTTGCGGCAAATCGACTTTTCTCCGATGCTTCAACCGCATGCATGACCTCTACCCCGACAATCACTATGGGGGCGAAATCATCCTGCATCCCGACAATGAAAACATCCTCTCGCCCAATGTCGACCCGATAGAAGTCAGGATGCGCATCAGCATGGTGTTCCAGAAACCCAATCCATTCCCCAAATCCATTTTTGAGAATGTCGCTTATGGCCTGAGAATAAGAGGCATCAAACGCCGCTCCATCCTTGAAGAAAAAGTTGAAAACGCTCTGCGCAATGCCGCGCTGTGGGAAGAGGTCAAGGACCGTCTCAATGATCTCGCTTTCAATCTGTCGGGCGGGCAGCAGCAGCGGCTGTGCATCGCGCGCGCCCTCGCGACCGACCCGGAAATTCTGCTATTCGACGAACCGACTTCCGCGCTGGACCCGATCGCAACCGCCAGTATCGAAGAATTGATCACCGACCTCAAGAACAAAGTCACCATCCTGATCGTCACCCACAACATGCAACAGGCCGCCCGGGTCTCCGACTATACCGCCTATATGTATATGGGCGAATTGATCGAATTCGATGTCACCGACACCATCTTTATCAAACCGAAGAACAAGCAAACCGAGGATTACATCACGGGCAGATTTGGCTGATCGATCGGGGTCTCGTTCGGCTACGGGCACACCGTGATCGCACTGTTCCCATCACCCCCCAGCAACAACGCACCGCGCTCAACGACACCCACAGCCTGACAGGAAATGGCCCACGGATTCCGGCACACAAGCGTTACATCCAGCAACGGCATGTCCACATTGGCCATGAGCGAATACAAACTACGGCGGTGTATTGTGGGAGGTAGGCGTTGGTATCAGGCCTGGGCAGCGCCTTTTGCTTGGCCCCAACCCCTCACTTCAATTCTGCCAACACTGCTCGAAAGCTTTCAAGCCCCGCTTCCAGGTTCTCGATGATATCTTCCGCCAATTCATCTGGCTCCGGCAGATTATCCAAATCAGTCAGACTTTTGTCCTTCAACCAGAACACATCCAGACTGGTTTTGTCGCGGGCAATCAGCTCTTCATAACTGAAAGCACGCCAGCGGCCTTCGGGATTTTTCTCCGCGTGCCAGGTAGCCTTGCGCTGGTGACGGTTTTCAGGGCTATAGCACTCAATGAACTCTGCCAGATCTTCAAACCGCAGCGGCTTTTTCTTCAGCGTATGGTGAATATTGGTCCGGTAATCGTAATACCAGACTTCCTTGGTCCAGGGCTTGGGGTTGGCCTCGCGGTTATCAAAGAACAATACATTTGCCTTCACGCCCTGGGCATAAAAGATACCAGTCGGCAGGCGCAGAATCGTGTGCAGATCGGTGGTTTCCAGCAACTTGCGCCGAATCGTTTCTCCGGCACCGCCCTCGAACAGCACATTGTCCGGCACGACTACCGCTGCCATACCGGTGGTACGCAACATGGAACGGATGTGCTGCACGAAATTGAGCTGCTTATTGGAAGTGGTCGCCCAAAAATCCTGCCGGTTGTAGGTAAGATCGTCGGTTTCCTGCTCGCCTGCCTCGTTGGTGAAACTCATGACGCTTTTCTTGCCGAACGGCGGGTTGGCGAGCACATAGTCCACTGTGTGTGACGGCGGCGCCACCAGGGCATCGTTGGGCGACACCGCGCCTTCGCCGTCGATCTCGCCGATATTGTGCAGGAACATGTTCATCAGGCACAGGCGGCGGGTATTGGCAACGATCTCGTTTCCGGCAAAGGTGCGGTGCTTGAGGAAGGCCTTCTGCTCTTTGTCCAGCTGGTGGTTTTCCACCAGAAAATCATAGGCAGCCAGGAAAAAACCACCGGTACCGCAGGCTGGATCGGCAATAGTCTTGCCCGGCTCCGGGCTAACGCACGCAACCATGGCCTTGATCAAGGCGCGAGGTGTGAAATATTGCCCGGCACCGGACTTGGTATCTTCGGCGTTTCTTTCCAGCAGCCCTTCGTAAATATCGCCTTTGACATCGGCACCCATCACCACCCACTGCACGCTGTCGATCATCTCGATCAGCCGCGCCAGCTTGGCCGGATCCTGAATCTTGTTCTGGGCCTTAATGAACACCTGCCCGAGTAGCCCCTTCTTGCTGCCCAGTGCCATCAGCAGTTCAATGTAATGTACTTCCAGTTCAGCACCCTTTTTGTTCTTCAGGGTCGTCCAGGCGTATTGCTTGGGAATACCGACTTCGCGGTTATAGGGCGGTTTGGCATACTCGTCCGCCATTTTCAGGAAGATCAGGTAGGTAAGTTGTTCCAGATAATCGCCATAGCTGACACCATCGTCTTTCAGGATGGTACAGAAACTCCAGACTTTGGAAATGATCGGCGCACTTGCGGGGCTCATTGGGTTGGTATTCCTTAGTTATCACTATCCCTCCATGAGGAGGGGGTAAAAATTTACATTCGCAGAGATCTATGTAAAAAAGACCCTTCGGGCCGTACATATGGGTTACTGCATCAAGATGATTAACACGGATTCCCTATCAATCAACTATGAAAATCTTATTTTTTCAATATGTTGAAGGACAAATAACTCCTGCGGATCCCGTTTTCGTTCACTCAAATGTCTAAGAATATCTAGAAATATCTAAAACTATCCGGCTTTAGACATCTGCCATGACTTCCCTTTCGGTTCTATCAAACCCGCGTGTTTCAAGGCTTGCAGAAGATTTTTAATCTTGTTGTCCTTCTGTTTGGCATCCAGCACATCCGGCAGCTTATCCAGCAGCAGCCTGTTAATGTCTACACGCTTGGCTGTACCAAACTTTTCCAGGTACTCAATAATCAGTTGCTTGTAGTGCTGGTCGTCAAAAGCACGGTGGAGAATATATTCGGCACGGCCTCCACTGTGCTCTGCCAACTGGGCAGAGATATGGTAGTTGGGCTTTCGCCCCTCAATCAGGTTCTTGCCTTTCAGGTATTTTGCCTGTTCATCGCTCAAGGGCTTCTGTTTTTGCACTCGATCCAAAAGCATGATGTCTTCAAGTGACAAACCCGGAAACTCCGCCAGTTTCCGGGCATAGGCCATATCCAGCACCTTGCCGGTAATACTGGAAGCTTCATTCTTGCCAAACTGATTTAACAGCTACTCCAATTGAAATTTGGCGTCTTTCATGGGCCACCTTGGCGAAGGTGCGGTGGTAGAGCAGGGAGTCTAGGTTGATGGGGAATTTTCTGTTGGTTTATTTGCAGGCATCAGAACAGCCCTTCCGCAGAGACTCCAAATACTGTGTACATATCTTCAAGATATCGAGATTCCAAAGGCCAGTTTTTAGGCACTAGCGTTTGGTAATTACAAATTATCCAGCCCAAAAAAATAACAACTGAATCACGATAGAAAACAGATTCTTTCCTTTTTTCGATAATATTGGAAGCCACCCATGACTTGTTCTCATACCATGCTGAAAGGTCATTTGCCGAGATCCCTTTTAATTGCTCTCTATAAGTATCCGCGACAAGCAGGCTCAAACGACTGTCAGGAGCAGCTTCCTCACCTGTAAACTCAAGATATATTTCGGAAGATTTATTCAAAATGGACTTCAGAGCCTTATCATAGTCAAGAAAACTAGTTTGGATTTCTCTGAAAACATCATCCGTTGTTTCGATAAGGGCGGCACCTTTTGCCAGTGAGCGCCTGATTTTTTTCTTGTCTTCTTCTGGAAGCTTTATAGATGGCTTATAGTCACTGCTATGTGCCATTTCTGCATAAGCATGCTGAAGAATGGTCCTGATCTGTACTTCGCAAACAAGCCCTTTAGGTATGCAGGATCCTTCAAATTCAAAATCTTCCTTATTTGTCAAAACGTAATGATCCGACTGATAAGAAAAGTAGTCAGGCTTATTTAGGCGTTCTTCTTCATAATCTCTATCTTTAGAATAAGACCATGCTTCTGTTGATTTTATAATTTCACCAATCACAGATATATCTTCCAGAAGAAGAACAATAAATCGAACGCCCACTTGGTCGGTTATTTCATCAATTGGGTTGCTCTTGGGTTTTCTAATCAGTGCTTTTTCTAGAAAAGAGTCTGTTTCTTTAACTCTAGGAGTCGGCCAAATCCGTAGATATTTTTTCGCTTTATCATTGGAACCAAGTCTCTCAGAAAGCTTAGAAATGATTGTTCCCGTGACCCATTCTCCATACTTCTGGAGAATGTGCTTTCGAGCTTCAAATGCCTTCTTGAGATCAGACTCGTTCATTTTTCTGATTCAACTTTTCCTTGGACTTTTATGTCAGTCCAGCCATCTACAAAATCCCCAACCTTGACGGCGCTCTTAAATACATCCGGTGAAGCATAGAGAGTTACACCAGAAGCAAATTTCACAGACTGCCTTCTAAGCCTGCCCTTTAAAAGGGTTAAATCTTTGGAAATAGCTTCGCTTATGCCCCTTGATTTGCATAAATTAATAAAATTGTCTTGCTGATCCTCAGGAAGAACATCTTTAGAGAACTCTCTTGGCGAAATAATTTCCTTATTGCTTCGAAGATAAGAAATAACATCGCCTTTTAGTTCTACTTTCTCGGATTGATCAATAGGCAATCCATCAATAAAACTCTTCGCTACCTCATAGAATACTTTTGTTTGTCTCGATGCATTATCGGCAATTCGACACTTGAGGAATGAAGAATAAAAATATAATGCTGCATTGCCGTTGCCAGCTTTTTGCATCATATGGTCAAAGACCTTCACTTTGTAGTCTGTCGATTCTCTGACATTATTTCCTTCATTTTGATCTTCAATCTCTACAAAAAAGGCGATCTTGAAAAGCTTCTGAGATTGTCCAAGAATCATGTCATTGATATAAATGAGCGTGATTCCTTCTTCGCGGCTTTGCTTTTGCAAAGCCTGGTCAGAGTCCGCCTTTATAATGGCCATGAATCTGGACTCACGGTCATCTGCAATACACGTTCCTTGTATAAATATAGCTGACCCCGCTTTAATAGAACCCGCCGTTTGGGCTTGTGACAACGCCTTTGACAAATGCTTTGAGTGGTTGATAAAACTCTGATCTGAACTATCAAACATAGATGAGATATAAGAAAAAGGACTTCCTTCCGTTGCATCATCAACGGCCACTTCCACACAATGACTGCCGCTAGACAACGTATCAACCAATCGTTTAGAGATTAAAGAATTCCCCTTATCATCCAGCTCAATAAAGCTGTCACTCAAGATGGGTGCTCTTTCTTCAAGCTCTTGGGCTCTTACAACTTCATGCGTAATGATACGGTGTGCTTTTATATTGCTGATATTCAAAATTCTTTTCCCACGATACTGGATTTATCTTTAGTGATCTGACCACAAAAGGCCTTCTTCAGAATGGATTGGTGCAGGGTTTCGGATTTCATAATCTGAGCATCAATCTCTTCTTCCAATTTATCAATGGCAGAGTACTGGGAACTGATTTGACGAATAATTTCGTCTTGTTCCTCGATGGAGCACACAGGAACAGGGATTCCCTTCAGGATCTTTTCATTCAGATTTTGCATTGTTGTTCCAATACTTGAATTAGACAAATGATCTTTTACTCTTTGGGAAGTAATGATCCACGAGTAAAAATCTGAGTTCGCGATACTCAGAGGTCGAACAAAAAGGCTTCCAGTTCCACAAAGCCACCCTGATTCTTTATTTGTGATAACAGCGCAACGCCCCATCTCGCCACGACGCCCAATTACAATATCATTACTCTGCATTACATACTTTCTTAGTCCGTTGAGCTTTTCTTCTGTAACCGTCAAATTCCAATCAGGAGCTACTTTCTGATTCTTTATATGACTTGGGTTTACCAAAGGCACCCCATCCGCGACATAATCTGCTTTGTGTAGCAATGAGCCAAACGGGCCTATCTGTATGTTCTCTATGATTGTTGAGAGCTCTACCCATACCCATCCATCAGGAAGAGATAGCAAAGCATTGTCTTCAAGCGGTCGAATAGCAGAATTAAGTTTTGGCTTTGAAGGCTTTTTCCCTTCCTTACCATTATCCTCCCACGCTTTGACGTCCTGCTTCCACTCTTCAAGCTGCCGCTGGTAGCACTGTTCGCGTTCCTGCTGAATGCGGGCGAGGAGTTGTTCGGGGGATTCCAGTTTGTCGGGGTTTTGTTGGCGCCATTTTTCGGTAAGTTTGCCTTCGAAGGCGTGCTTGAGGACAGCCTGGCGGTAGGCTTTGAGTTGTTGCCGGGCGGTTTTCAGGGATTCAATGCCTTTGTCGAGTTCGGAGAACAGGGCCTCGATTTTGGCTACGATGTTCTTTTGCTCTGAAATAGTAGGTAACCGAATAGGCCAATCTTTCAAAATACTTTGGGAAATATTAGGTTGCGCTCCACCCTTTCCTGCTTTAATCAGAGATCGCCGTTCCGAGAGCAGAAAGTAGTATAAAAACTCCTTATCCAGACCTTCCTTCGGTTCAGCAACAGCACAGGCTTGGTTGGTAGAAGCATCGATATCAAAAATTGAAAGTTTCCCTATTGTTGCACCATACATGGCAATACCAACAGAGCCTTTCTTGAATAGCTTGGCACTCGAACGGCATATAGCCTCTTCAGAAATATATTCCTCACAGTTCTGAATATACTTTTTACCTAACTCACCAGTCTTGATCCAAGGAATAGAACCTTTAAAGAATTCCGGATTTCGGCGCGAGGGAGTTCCACCAGAGCCCCATTTAGCGATTTTACCCAGCGTGGTTTCAGTCCAAGGCGGCTCTCTGCTCACGCCACCAACTCCCGATTCAATTCCTCAATCACCCCATCCATCTGATCGCCAAACAACTGATACATGCGGCCCAGCCCGCCCTTGCTGTCGAAAGGGGCCATTTCCAGGTCGTCACGCTCCAGGTGGAAGGAGCTGATTATGTGGTCGCGGATATGGGTGAGCCAGGTCATTTGTTCCTCGTTGAATTTCTCACCGGCGCCGCTGTGGCGTTGGAATACCCACTTTTTGAAGTTTTCCTTTACGGTGGCAGCGAAGGGTGTCAGTGTTTGATCGATGCCGGTGACGCGGCGGATCAACGCCACCAGAGCGGTCAGGTCGCTGATGGGGTTGCCGCCCTGGCAGTTGTCCAAATGGGTGTAAGCTGCCCAGACGCGCAGCGGAGCCAGTTTCGGCCGGTCCTGTTGCAGGGTGTCAAGCAGGGTTTTGATCATACCGTAGGTGACTTCGCAGCGGCGGGCCGGTTGGCTGAAGTAGATGGTCAGGGCTTCGATTTCGTTTCGGTGTTCGTTCAGATAATCGGTAAAGTCCTGCACCATCTGCTTTGCATTTTCGGTTTTGTCGCCGGCCCAGCCAGCGTGGCGCAATTCGTCCAGGTCTTCGTGGACGATGGTTTGCTCCTTTTCTCGGCGGATGGTGTCGATCAGTTGGATAAGTTCGCCGTTGAAGACTTTGGCGGCCTCCCCTACCAGTTGGTCGCGGGCCTTGTTCCGGGCGTCTTCTCCGGGGTTGGTGCCTGTGGGCTGATCAGCGATTTCACAGGCTTTTTGTTCCACCACGTCCGGGTTGATGGCATTAAGCAACGCGCCCACGATCAGGGTGAGCGGCAAGCCACCGGCTTTTTCGCTGATGCGGGCGCGTTCCTTGCCGGTCAGTTGCTTATCGAGGCGGGCGAGGCGGCCCGCCAATGAAGACACGCTGTCTTCGTCCCGGGCGGCGCCCATCATGACACCCATGGCCAGCTCCTTGAGGGAAACGCCGGGCTTGGTGATCAATGGCTGGCTGGCGGTTTTCAGGGATTGGGTGACGCCGATGGCATCGACGATCACATAGTGGGTTTTGGCGCTGTTGGCCGACGGCGTGACTTTCTTCAGGCCATCTGCATCCAGGGTGCGGGTGCCGCGGCCTTTCATCTGCTCGAAGTAGTTTTTGCTTTTCACGTCGCGCATGAACAGCAGGCATTCCAGCGGGCGCACGTCGGTGCCGGTGGCGATCATATCCACAGTCACGGCGATGCGCGGGTAGTAGTCGTTGCGGAACTGGTTGAGCACGGATTTGGGGTCATCCGCATTGTGGGTGATCTTTTTACAGAAAGCGTTGCTCTCACCGAATTCCTCACGTACGGTGTGGATGATATCGTCGGCGTGGCTGTCGGTTTTGGCGAAGATCAGGGTTTTGGGCACTTCTTTCCGGCCTGGAAAAATCTCCGGCCACTTGTCCCGGAAGGCGCGGACGACAGTGCGAATCTGGTCCGGGTTGACAATATCGCGGTCCAGTTGTTTGGCACTGTAAGCTTCGTCTTCGTCCTGGGTTTCCCAGCGTTTTTTTCTGGTCAAGCGTTCGCGCTTCTCTATCTGCTGTTTGGCTTCGATCACGCCGCCGCTTTGGGTCTTTTTCGTCTCGATCAGATAGATCTCGTTGCCGACGTTAACGCCATCGGCTACGGCTTTTTCATGGTCGTATTCGCTGACCACGTTTTTTTTGAAGAAGCCGTAGGTGCGGTTATCGGGGGTGGCGGTGAGGCCGATCAGGTAGGCGTCGAAGTATTCGATCACCTGCCGCCACAGGTTGTAGATGGAGCGGTGGCATTCGTCGATGATGATAAAGTCGAAGAACTCCGGGGGAATTTTTGGGTTGTAGACAACCGGCAGGGGTTGTTTTCTGGATAGCGCGTTGAGGCCCTTCTTCTCGGCCGGATTGTCCTCCTCGGTGGCTTCATCCAGCTCTTCGCCCTTGAGCAGCGAATACATGCGCTGGATGGTGCTGATGCAGACCTGGCTGTCGCTGGCCACATAGGACGACTTGAGCCGCTGCACGGTGTACAGCTCGGTGAATTTACGGTTGTCGTCGTTGGGCAGGTAGGCCATGAATTCCTGCTCGGCCTGTTCGCCCAGGTTTTTAGTGTCCACCAGAAACAGGATGCGCTTGGCCTTGGCGTATTTGAGCAGGCGGTAGGCGGCGGTGATGGCGGTGTAGGTCTTGCCGGAGCCGGTGGCCATTTGCACCAGGGCGCGGGGTTTGTCTTGCTTGAAGGAGTCTTCCAGGTTGGTAATGGCGGTGATCTGGCAGTCGCGCAGGCCTTCGGTACTAAGCGGCGGCAGGTTTTTCAGACCTTCGCGCAAGGTGCCTTCGTTGTTGGCGAGGCGTGTACGCCAGCGCGCCAGTTCTTCCGGGCGGGGAAAGTGGAAAATTTCCCGTGAGCGCGGGGCGGGATCCCGGCCATTGGTGAAACGGGTAATTTCTCCGGTGCTCTGATAAACGAATGGCAGGGGCTCCCGGTTGTTAATCCATTTGAGAGTGGCCCTGGCGTAGCCGTCGGCCTGATGTTCCACCGACGTGATTTTGTGGCCCCAGTCTTCCGGCTTGGCTTCGATGACGCCCAACGCCTGACGCTCGACGAACAACACATAGTCCACCGGGCCGATATCCGTATCATATTCACGCACGGCGATGCCAGGCTCAGCGCTTAAATTGATGGCGTTTTTGTTCTGTACCAGCCAACCAGCCTGTTCGAGCTGGCGGTCGATGCGGTCGCGGGCGCGTTGTTCCGGATGCTGGTTAAGGGTGGACATTGCCCGGCTCCATGACTTGCACTGCGATTTGACCTGTCACTTGCCATGTTGTTTGGGCGGCGTCAGACATGGACACGCTGTAGAGACACCCACCCTCGCCCCATACCATCCACATGCGCTTCATTCTGATTTTCCTTTCGTTTCTTCAGATCCCGCAAGGCCATGCTGCCTGGCATAGTCCAGGATCAGAATCTCCATCATGGAGGCCAGTGATCGATGCTCCCGCTCTGCCGCCGCGCGTAGCATCTGCTTGATATCCGGCGTGGTGCGGATTGAAATGGTTTCGAATTTTCGCTGTGGCATGATGAAGTGTCCCGTCAGTAGCGCAATGCAAATGTACTGCGTTTTGCGTTCTTTTGCTAGCAATGGATAATCAATGGCTGAAGCAGCAAAGGCAAAAGGCCGTCATTACACCCTCTCCAGATCAATCACCAGATTGCCGACCGGTGCCAAGCCATCAATAAATCTGCCCAGGCCTGCAGCATCTCCTTCCTCTGTCCCGCATACTCGGCCCGGTTGTAGACGCCGCCCATGGCGTGGTTGAGGGCTTTTTCCAGCACGTCCGACGGTCAGCCCTATCGTGCAGCAGGGTGGAGGCGGTGCAGCGCGGGATTTGTGGGCATATAGAGTAAAAATGGATTTCTAAAGATTTGTATGGATTCTATGGAATCCGGTAGAACCCGAATTATTTTCCGATACAAAAACTTGAGAAAATTTCTCCCAGTAGATCGTCGGCGGTAAATTCTCCTGTAATCGAGGACAATGCCTGTTGCGCCATTCGCAGTTCTTCGGCCAGCATTTCCAGCTGGCAAGCGTCATTCAGCCAGGTGGCCGCGCATTCGAGCGATGCTTTCGCTTGCATCAATGCCCGGAGATGCCGCTGACGCGCCATGAACACCCCGCCGCCTGCCAGATTGGCCTGCCAACCTACGGTTTCGAGCAGCGTGGCCCGCAGCAGCTCGATGCCATCCCCTTGTTTGGCCGATAGATAAACAGCCTTGCCCAGTGCATTCTGTTCCACGCGCGGCGCTTGATTTAACAGATCGATCTTGTTGTAAACCGTCAGAACGGGGAGTCTTGCGGGCAGACCTGCCAGAACCGTTTGATCGGCACTGGTCAATCCGTGACGGCAATCGACCAACAGCAACACCATGTCTGCCTGCTCGATAGCGGCATGGGTCCGGGCGATCCCGTGTTGCTCCACAATGTCGCTGGTTTCCCGCAACCCTGCGGTATCGATCAGATGTATCGGCACGCCAGCGAGCTGTATCGACTGCCGGATTGTATCGCGCGTTGTGCCAGGGATTTCGGTCACAATGGCGACATCATCGCCAGCCAGCTGATTGAGCAAACTCGATTTGCCGACATTGGGTTGCCCCACCAGCACAACCTTGACGCCTTCCTGCAGCAAGCTGCCTTGGCGGGAAGCGAGCAGCACCTGCTCCAGCTGTTCCTGAATGATCTGCAGTTGTTCCATGGCGCGGGCGGACTGCAGAAAATCGATTTCCTCCTCCGGAAAATCCAGCGTGGCTTCGACCAAGACACGCAAGTCAATCAATGACTGGACCAGTTTTTGAATCGTTGCGGAAAACTCGCCTTTCAAGGAGCGCATGGCGCTGCGGGCAGCTTCCGCACTACTGGCCTCGATCAGATCGGCGACACTTTCGGCTTGCACCAGATCCAGCTTGTCGTTGAGAAAAGCGCGCAGGGTAAACTCGCCCGGCTCCGCCAGCCGTGCGCCCAGCTGCAGGCATCGATCCAACAGCAGGTTCATCACGGCAGTGCCGCCATGTCCTTGCAGTTCGAGGACATCCTCGCCGGTATAGGAATGTGGGGCAGGAAAGAACAGCGCTATTCCCCGATCGAGCACTTCGCCTTGCGCGTCAAGAAAATCGCTCAATTCAGCGCGTCGGGGTTCGAGCAATCGGCCGGTGATAGCCGTCGCTATTGATTGAAGATTGGGGCCTGAAATTCGGACGATTCCGACGCCGCCCTGACCAGGCGGCGTCGCGATCGCGGCGATAATATCATTGCCCTCGCTACGGACAGTAGACTGTGGCATTACTCCTTGATTGAAGGACATAGCCATTTATTCTGCTTGTTTCAGTTACACGGTGTGCAAGCCACACCCGACCACACCAGGATCTTCAGCAGGATGCATGCACGTTTATGCCTGCACGCTGGCTGGCTTCATACCCTTTGGGGCGAGCCATGCCAGCGATGATCGTTGCGCCTGTAGCGTTACTGAAAATGGTTGCTGAGCTTTTCAGTCTTACCCGCGCTTTTTCCCTCTGGTTCTTTTCTCGCCAGCTTTGCTATCTGTCGCGGCTGAGTCACTCGCCTTGGCTTTAGCCGGAGTCGGAGCCGCAGCAGGCTCCGGAGCCTCAACCGGTTCCGAAGTCTTAGCCGGGGCTGCAGCTGCCGTTGTAGCGGCAGCCGGTGAGCCATACATCCGGGTGATTTGCCATTGTTGCGCAATTGACAGGACATTGTTCACCAGTGAGTACAGCACCAGACCAGCCGGGAAGAAGAAGAAGAAAATACTGAAAGCGAGCGGCATGATTTGCATCACTTTAGCCTGAATGGGATCCGTTGGCGTGGGGTTCAGTTTGGTCTGAATAAACATGGAAATCCCCATGAACACAGGCAATATGTAATAAGGATCCGGCGTCGACAGATCGGTTATCCACAATGCGAATGGCGCGTAGCGCAACTCAACTGCGGCCAGCAGCGTCCAGAACAGTGCGATGAACACAGGGATTTGCACCAGAATCGGCAAACACCCCCCCATCGGGTTGATTTTTTCTACCTTGTAGAAATCCATCATTGCTTGGTGCATGCGCTGGCGATCGCCTTTGTATTGTTCCTGGATGCGCTGCAATTTTGGTGTCACCAGACGCAGTCTGGCCATGGACCGATAACCGGCGGCAGATAACGGGAAGAACAGGAATTTGACCGTCATGGTAAGCAAAATGATCGCCACCCCCCAGTTGCCTACCCAGGAATAATAAAACGACAGCAGCCAGAACAATGGCACGGCAATGACGGTCAGCCAGCCATAGTCAACTGTCAGTTCCAGTCCAGGCGCCAGTTCCGCCAGTTTGTCCTGTTCCTGCGGGCCCGCGTACAGCGGCACAGCTGAGCGGACGACCTGGCCCGGCTCGATCGCACCTATCGGCGTAATGACACCAGCGGTATACAATTCGTCACTTTGCCGTTTGGCAAAAAATTCCCGTGGCGTTTGTTGCGGCGGCAACCAGGCTGAAAGGAAATAATGTTCCAGCATGGCTATCCAGCCATTATCGGCATTGGCGGGATAATCAGCCTTGCTTTTATCCAGATCGGAGAAATGTATTTTCTGGAATTTCTCTTCTTCCGTGTAGATCGCCGCTCCCAGATAGGTCGGGATCATCATGGTCGTTCCGGAGGGCGGGTTGTTATCCCGCAGCATTTGGAAATAGGCAAAAGGACGTACCGTGGATGCGCCCAGGTTCTCCACCTCGAAACCCACATCGATCACATAACTATTGCGGCGAAAGGTATAGGTTTTAACCACTTGCACCCCGTCCAGATCGGGAGCAAGCAATCGGATGACAATCTCATCCTCGCTGGTGGACATTTCATAATTGCGCCGATCCGATTCCGGCCGGTAAACCGTCTTGTGATTCGGCATTCCCTCCCCGATCAAACCAGACTGGGCGACATAAATACGTGAAGCCTGACTTTGCAGCAACGCGTAGGGAATATCCTTGCTTTCTGTGGAAGGATGATGAAGCAGCTCCAGTCGTCGCAAATCACCACCAACGGTATCGATTTCCGCGATGACCATGTCGGTCACAACGCGAATTTGCTCGCCCGTGGCCAACAAACGCGGCGTCACGGATTCAGTCGGGCTGCCGGCTACGGGTATCTGGCTGGTGTCCGATTCCGCCTGGGATGTGACCAACGTCTCCCCTGGGACCGGCGGAGCATCATGACTTGGCTGGGCATTACCAGTCACTGCGCCGTTCTGCTGAGTAACGGCTTGTTTGTCGAGACGCTCCTGCTCTTTTATCCACGCGTCCCACAAAAACAGCAACGATGTTGAAAAAATGATGAGTAGTACGATTCTTTTGGTGTCCATTTTGATCTGGCGATTAGGAGTACGACAAACTTGACGCTATACGCGCAACGAATAAAAATCCGGCAATATTATCGGATCAAGGAACGGGATCATACCCCCCCTGGTTCCAGGGATGGCAACGCAATACGCGCTTGGCACTCATCCACAACCCCTTGACCAAGCCGTATTTCCCCAGGGCTTCCTGAGCATAATTCGAACATGTCGGATAAAACCGGCAGGAAGGGGGCGTCAGCGGACTGACACAATACTGATAGAGCCTGATGAGACCAATTACGAACTGCTTCATGATCGTTTGACTTTAAGCAGAAGCATCGATGCTTCCTGATAGATGCGTCCAGAATCTGTCAATGCAAAAGGATGCCGTAGCTGAAAAATACAGTCCAAGCCTGCAACAGCTTGCTGGTTTCGACGAAAAGCCTCTCTGAGTATACGCTTGATCCGATTGCGTTTGACGGCCCCACGCTCGACTCTTTTGGCGACAATCAAACCTATCCGGGCATAATCGCTATCGGCGGGCTTCACATAAAGTCTCAGAAACGTGCCATTAAAGATGGTTCGACTGCGCAGCGCCGCCCGAAATTCGACAGCCTTTCGTAGCCGTCGCTGCTTGGGCAGCGAGTAAGCGTGTGGTTGAGTGGACAATAAATAACTTAGGCAACGAAACCTATTTTCTAAGCCAACTGAACCTACACACTAAGCTTGACTCGCCCTTTAGCGCGGCGCGCCCGAATGATCGCTCTTCCGCTCCGCGTGCGCATACGAACACGAAAGCCATGAGTACGTTTTCTACGGGTTACTGATGGTTGATAAGTACGTTTCATTTTCGAAAATAATTATGATTGAAAAACTGATACAAACCTGTGTTGATAAAGACTGCCAATTCCATCTATAACTCGCTATTATAGCCTAACGGGATGCGCGCTACATGGGTTTTTACTAGCAGGAAATATGAAACCCGGGATCATTGCCCGTCAAGTTTTGTCGTGCCATGGCGGGCTTGCACACCATCAAACTGACGAGCATTGATTCCGGTACTGCCGCAGCGCATGCGGTGATGGCCAATCGCTACACAACAAGAGCGGTACCCAAACACCTTCATACATGGCCATGAAAGAAATGACGGGGCGATCCATCATGCGAGCGCTGTCATCAAGCCTGAATACAGCCTTGCAAGCCGCCCGCTCAATACATCACGTCCTTGCGCGCATCGATCCATGCCCCATGACTGACAGGGAACAGATCGATCCGAAACAATGCAAAAGTATCATATAAGGTTTATTCAACAATATGGAACAGATGGCAAAATGGATAATGATAGCGGGAGCTCTATTGCTCATCATCGGGGCAGTTCTGCATCTTGCGCCCTGGTTACTGAACTGGTTCGGAAAATTGCCGGGTGATATTCGGATAGAAACGCAGCGAGGCAAGGTGTTCATCCCGATCACTTCCATGCTGATCGTGAGCATCGTTTTAAGTATCATTATTAATTTATTCAGGAAATAATCGTAAACGGATGCTTGTGCATGTCTCCTTGCAATTTTCAGCAGGATGCGTGCAGCCTGGAACAATTCATCGTCAGTTGTCAGTTTAACGTTGCGTAAGCGCACCGCACTGGCAGCTTTGTCGCAGCGATTAGCACAGCAATCTGGAAGCCGCCGTGGACGGCAGGTTGTGCCTGATGCAATTCAGCCAGCCACGCACAGGGCGGGGCGGACCCGCGCGCTTTTCGTCAGATCTGAAGATGACTGAAAATGGTTCATAGGCATATTCTTTTATATACTGACTCATGAATACAGTTTAGGTGGTTTCTGTCGGCTAGTACTCCGCTCCGTCAATTAGCTTACAAATGAAATCGATGGATTCGCCTGCCAGGCTAGGAGGCTGTCCGAGAATAGCGATCGTAACGAGGGCGAGGCTGGTTGAGCGGGATTTTTCGATCATTTGAGGCGATTAGTCGTTCTATTCAACGAAAAGGATCGAAAAATCCAGCCAATCAGGCTCGTCCGCAGTAGATCAGTCTATTCTCGGGCAGCCTCCTAGGCGCAAACCGCAGTCATAGCCGTAGCTATGGCGAGGATTTGCAACAACGCATGACAGGCGAAGGCGCGATTTCATGTAAGCGTTTTGGCGGAACGGAGTACTAGTTCAGAATAACCGGCTGATCACTTTATTACCCGCATGCGGGGACAGCGCAGATGCATCCCTCATAAAGCAAAACAAGTCTTGGGAATCATTTATGAATATAACTTTTATTGGCGGCGGAAACATGGCCTCTGCCATCATTGGCGGTTTGATACAGAACTGCAGTCAGCCTTCGAGCATATGTGTCGTCGAGATCGATGCTCACGCACGCGAGCGCCTGATCCAGCAATTCGGTATCACTGTCACAGAGGTGCTGGCCGACGGTATTGATGCGAGCGATATCATCGTCTTTGCCATCAAACCGCAGCAACTGCAAGCCCTGGCCATCCAAGCCAGGCAACAGCTTCGAAATAAACTCGTCATCTCGATTGCAGCAGGCATCCGTACTAGTCACCTGAGTCAATGGCTGGGCAACCACACACGCATTGTCAGGGCCATGCCCAATACCCCCGCGCTGATCGGCAAAGGCGCGACCGGCCTCTATGCTCAACCTTCGGTGGACAGCCAGCAAAAGGATCAGGCCGCAACAATCCTGGGCGCAGTCGGTACCGTGCTATGGGTGGATGAAGAAGTTTTGCTGGATGCCGTCACTGCGATATCAGGCAGCGGCCCGGCGTATGTATTCTATTTTCTGGAAGCCATGCAAGAAGCGGGGGTTGAATTAGGACTGACAGCTGATATCGCAAGACAACTCACCCTCCAGACTTTTCTCGGCACAACCGATCTGGCCGCCAAAAGTGACGAGACATTCAACACTCTTCGCTCGCGCGTCACATCGAAAGGCGGCACAACCGAGCAAGCCCTGCTCAGCCTCGAGCAGTCAGCTGTCAAGCAAGCATTCAAACGCGCCATTCGAGCGTCCTACGACCGGTCACTCGAGATGGGAGAGATTTTGGGACGGACGGAATCCTGAGCGATTCCAGCCGATTGATACATAATGATGTGCGCTCCAACCTCGCAAGACTTGTATGATGCAACCGCTGCCGGCAGGTCTTTCCAGACCGAAGTCGGAACGCCCATTTAATTTTCCGGAAAAACTATGCTTAGCCAAATATCGATATTTCTGCTGGACACTCTACTCGGTTTATTTTCTCTGGCATTGCTGTTGCGGTTTTATGTGCAATGGTTTCGCGTGCCCTACTATCATCCAGTTTCCAGATTTCTGGTCGCGGTCACGGATTTCATTGTCCGCCCATCGCGTCGCCTGATTCCTAGCTGGCGGGGACTGGATCTCTCCACATTTGTACTGGCATGGCTGACGCAGTTCATCATGCTGCTGAGTGCCAGCTACTTGCAGGATTACGGCGCCGAAAGCAGCATCATCGGTTTCGCACTGGTTGCCCTGATCGAACTCTTCAGGCTGACACTTTACATCCTGGTGATCATGATCATCGCGCAAGCGATTCTATCCTGGATCAATCCGCACAGCCCGCTGGCCCCGGTATTGGAAAGCTTCACCCAGCCGATTTTGGGTGTCTTTCGCCGCTATATTCCCCCCATTGCCAACATTGATCTCTCCCCACTGTTCGCCATCATTCTGCTGCAAATATTATTGATGGTCGTGGCAAACATGCAACGCACCGTAGCCCTTGCATTTCAATGAGCTGGTATAGCCTGGACAGCAACAACCATCTGCTCCTCAAGCTTCATGTGCAACCCGGCGCACGCTGCACAGAAGCCGTCGGCCTGCATGGCGGTGCGCTCAAAATCAAACTGGCTGCACCGCCGGTAGACGGCAAGGCAAATGACTTACTGTTGAAATTTCTGGCGAAGCGTTTTGCCGTGCCCTTGAAACATGTCGCGCTGAAACGCGGCGCGCAATCCCGGCACAAGGTCGTCGAAGTTCGCCACGCCGCTTGTGCGCCAGAAATACTGCTCTCGGCGCTGAAAACCGATTCATGAAGACAGGATTCTGAATGCCTCGGTTGGATGGGGTTTAGAGTGCGCTGTTTTTCCGGACCGCTCATCAATACACGCCGAGCCCCCAGTCACCAGTTCGAGTAGATCTCTCGGGACACAATCCCGCGTCAGTTTTATAGTACATCAACGCGACCTACCCGCGATGATTGCTGCCGCAGTATCAGCGTAGACATGCAGGAGCGCATTTCATGCGCCCCACTGAGACTGAAAATGGTTGCGCAGCATTATTTTGCATAATCTGCGAGATTCGCTGCCGCCACACATACTTTGACTGCCGTTCATGAAGATGCCCGACGGGCCGCGGCCATCCAGGTGCATTTCGGCGACCATACATCGCCGCCATAGTAATGACGTTGAAGAGATGGGTCTAAAATGGAGATTTCCAAGCAGCTTCTAAATGGCAGTTATATTCTGAACAAGCGCTTTGCAATGGCGGTCAAACAGCTTGACTCTATTCATCATGCTAAATGGTCAACCTTTTTTAAAGTACTGTTATGTTTTACTTGATATTGATTGTTTTTTTTCTGGGTCTGATCGTGGGTCCATCCTACTGGGTAAAACGCACCATGGCCAAGTACAGCCATCCCGATGATCGTTATCCTTATACCGGTGCGGAGCTGGCGCGCAGCCTGCTTGATGAAGCGGCATTACAAGCTGTCAGAGTTGAAGTGACCGAGCTGGGCGATCACTATGATCCGATCGAAAAAGTCGTTCGCCTCACTCCGGATAAGTATGATGGCCGGTCATTGACTGCCATCACAGTGGCAGCGCATGAAGTGGGGCACGCGGTCCAGGATCGCGATGGCTATCCACCGCTTGCCCTGCGCACCCGGCTTGTCCAATGGGCTGCGCCAGCTGAAAAACTGGGTGCTTCCATACTCATGCTGGCACCGGTCATTTTAATGGCGACACGTGCACCGGTTGCCGGTCTGCTTTTTATGGCCGGAGGACTCTTGACACTGGGGACCTCCACGCTCGCGCATCTGCTCACCTTGCCAATGGAACTCAATGCTAGTTTTGGCCGTGCCTTGCCGATGCTGGAGCAAAAACATTATCTGATCAGAGGGGACATGCCGCACGCACGGCGTTTGCTCACCGCCGCGGCCTGGACCTATGTCTCCGCTTCGCTGATGACGCTGCTCAATGTCGCGCGTTGGTTGACGATCCTGCGCCGGTAATACTGCTTTTCTCTGTCGGGATAACGGCGATGGAAGCTGGCAATATTTGATTGATCTTGACCACCAATAACCCGGTTAGCCTGTGAGACGGCGGCATAGCTTGCGTTCATGCATGCCATGTGCGGCTTTTTCCAAAACTGGGAACATCAACGCTTCGGTTATCTGCTCGTGACCTCCCTGGCAAGGTGCGCAGTTTCTTTTCCACAGGCGCAGGATACGCTTGTGCATCAGTTTTTGTTTTGAAAGGCGACTTTTGACAGTGGTCAGAGTGTTTAACGGTGCGCAAGCGCACCCTACCGTTTTGTAGGTTGTGGTAGTAGCGCGTCATTCCAGCCCAATGTTTACCTGGTCTTGATGTTGGATCCTAGTACTCCGTTCCGCCAAACCGCTTACATGAAATCGCGCCTTCGCCTGTCATGCGTTGTTGCAAATCCTCGCCATAGCTACGGCTATGACTGCGGTTTGCGCCTAGCCTGGCAGGCGAATCCATCGATTTCATTTGTAAGCTAATTGACGGCACGGAGTACTAGCCAGTCAGGTAGCTGGGTGGTTGCTGATAGTTGTTAGAAAAAGCCGTGCGTATAGACTGGCATTATGCTGCTGCATGATCGACCGTCCAGTGTTTCCAAACAGCTTTCTAGGAGGCTGGCCGAGAATAGCGATCGTAGCGAGGGCGAGGCTGGTTGAGATGGATTTTTCGATCATTTGAGGCGAATAGTCGTTCTATTTAACGAAAGGGATCGTAAAATCCGGCCAATCAGGCTCGTCCGCAGTAGATCAGTCTATTCTCGGACAGCCTCCGGGCAATCGGCCGAATCACCATTTATTGCTGCCAGCGCATCCACCGCCATCTGCAGGTTACGGTATCGCGCGATCCAGGCAAGTGGAATGCCATTGGACTGGCTTTTCTGGCCGGACCAGTGGGCTGCCATGATTGCTCCGAGCGCGATCGAGCGGCCGCAGCTGTCTCCCCCGATGCGGATATTCTCTTGTACCGCTGCCCTGTAATCGGTTTCACGGCTGGCAATGTGGAACACGATTGGCAGCCCTTCCATGACATGGCAGGCAGAGCCAAACTCCGACGCGATAGCCAGACTGTTCTCATGACGCCTGGCGATTGCTTGAGCAAGCAAGTCGGAAAGCGCCCCTCCAGCGTGCGGCACAGCCTGTTCAAGTGCCTCGCGCATCGGCATGCCCGTTTGCAGGCAGAATAAAACCGATGCCACGCAGCGTGCAGCCGCGACTGCCACCGCATTGTTGTTGGTAATGCGCACCACCGTATCCACCAGTGCCAGCAGCTTATCCATGGACCCCTGATGCGCCGCCGCCAGGACTGGTATGGTCGACAATGCTATGAGTTGGTCATCGTCAGCGCCGGATTTTTCCGGAAAGGTGTCACTTTTTTCTGCCAGCAACACGCGCAATGTTTGACGAGTCGGTGTATCAACGTACCCCACATATTGCCCGCCTGGCCCAAAATACAGGCTGAACTGCTGCTGATAAGCGCGGCGATCAAACTCCCGATATTGTGCGAAATGTTTGAGTGCGAGCAGGCAGGTTTCACCATAGCCAGATGAATCACCCGCTTGTTTATTGCCGTGCGCGAAATAGCCTTTTGCGCCGGCATAATGATTTGCCTCTGGCTGCAGAAATACTAGGCCAGCTGTTTTTTCTATTTGAGCAATTCTTTCTGGATCATATAGCCAGTGCAGGCCCAACGAAGCCGCATCGGCAACCAGTGCGCCCATCACCGTTGCGGCTCTTGATTCAATCTGGATATTTGTCTGCATTTGTTTGGATCACCTTTCATTGATTTAGCATATTACGTCAAACCCTTTTCGCATACGCACTTAACATTAATTTAATTAGCATATATGCTTTAGACATTAGTTCTGCACGGAAGGCATGATTACTTCAGAATTTGGAGAGGATTCCATCCAGCTGATCGAGGGTGGCATAATGAATGATAAGATTACCGGCGCCTTTTTTACCGGGCTTGATAACAACATTGGCGCCCAATCGGGCCGAGAGATCCTCCTGCAAGCGCATCAAATCACGGTCCACATTCGGCTTTTTTCTCTCAGTGGCATGATTGAGGCGCTTGACCAGATTCTCGGTTTCGCGGACTGACAATTGCTTCCGAACGATCAAGTGAGCAATTTCGATCTGTCGTTCTGTGGAAAGCGCGAGCAGGGCGCGGCCATGCCCCATGTCAATTTTTCCTTGCAGGATCAATTCTTGCACGGGCGCCGCCAAATTGAGCAGGCGCAATAAATTTGTGATCGCACTGCGTGAACTCCCCAATACCTGGCCGGCGCTCTGGTGCGTCATGCCGAATTCCTCAATCAATCGCTGAATACCCAATGCCGCTTCCAGAGGATTGAGATCCTCCCGCTGTATGTTCTCGATCAGGGACAGGGCAAGCGCCGATTCATCCGGCACTTCACGAACGATCGCCGGGATTTGTGTCAACCCTGCAATCTGCGCGGCACGCCAGCGGCGCTCGCCGGCAATGATTTCATAACCCCCGGCCACAAGCGGACGCACAAGTATGGGTTGCATGATGCCTTGCGCCTTGATCGATTCAGCCAGGCCGGTTAATGATGCCTGATCCATATGGGAGCGTGGCTGGTACTTGCCTGCGCGTAACAAATTGATATCCAGGTCGTGCAGGGACTCTGTTTCGGAATTATTGCCTGACAGCAAAGCATCCAGCCCCCTTCCCAATCCCTTCGGTTTAGCCATTGTTATCGTATTTAATTAGATCGCACCAATTATGTGGTGGCAGTTTTGAAATAATCATTTATATCTATGAGCTATTTTCAGTCACGCTTCAGGCGAAACACTAGGCGGCTGCCCGAGAATAGCGATCGTAGCGATGGCGAGGCTGGTTGAGTTGGATTTTTCGATCATTTGAGGCGAATAGTCGTTCTATTTAACGTAAAGGATCGGAAAATCCGACCAATCAGGCTCGTCCGCAGTAGATCAGTTTATTCCCGGACAGCCTCCTAGTCGTGTCATGCTATAAGCTCTAGCGGCTTGCGAAACCATCCAGTACAGCGCGCAACGCTATGCGCAGGGTACGCTGGCACGCCATCAAACTGGCGATGGATGAATCCAGGCTGCATGTACTTTACTGCACATTGTTTGGAAGCATATAGTCATCAACTTGCTGCGGCCAGCACCTCGTTTGCCAGCGCGAGATAGGCCTGGGCGCCCTTGGATTGCCGGTCATGATACAGTATCGGCAATCCAAAACCCGGTGCTTCCGCCAATCGGACATTGCGAGGAATCACCGTCTGGTAAACCTTGTCGCCAAAGTGCTGTTGCAATTGCTCCGAAACTTGTTGCGCAAGAAGATTGCGTGGATCAAACATTGTACGCAGCAGCCCCTCGATTCTAATCGAAGGATTGAATCTGCTTCGTACCCTTTTAATCGTGTTGACAAGATCGCTGAGCCCCTCCAAGGCATAGTATTCACATTGCATGGGAATCATGACGGCATGCGCGGCACACAGGCCATTCAGCGTCAACAGGTTAAGCGCAGGCGGGCAATCAATCAATATGAAATCATAATTTTCATAGACCGCCTGCAGGGCTGTTTTAAGGCGCGTTTCACGTGCCTCGAGTACCACCATTTCCACCTCTGCGCCAGCAAGATCCTGGTTGGCGGGAATCAAGTCATATTTTCCCGGCTCGGCCGACAGACAGACATTCGCGACCTGCTGCTCTCCCAGAAGCACATGATATATGGTGCGATCAAGTAAGCGTTTGTCTACGCCACTACCCATGGTCGTATTCCCTTGCGGATCCAGGTCGACCAGCAAAACTCGCTTACCGGTATTCACGAGACTGGCAGCCAGATTGATGCTGGTCGTCGTTTTCCCCACCCCTCCTTTTTGATTCGCTATGGCAAGTATCTTGAGCATATATTCAGAATCTCAGTGGGTTAATAGCCTTGTTGCGGCACGGGCTGCGGGTTGCGCGCATGAAGCAGGCCATCTAGCTGCAGCGCAGCACGATCAAATGCCGTTTGGCTCTGAGACCCGGCACTGTCAATGCAATAATTTGTTCAACCTTGAACTCGGGCGATAGTTGCATGAGTTCCAGATCTGGGAAAGCGCCCTTCATTGCAACCAATCGGCAATGCTCGACGTTATCCTTGCACAAACCACCCGCCAGCTGGGCAAAACGATTGAGGCTGGAAAAAGCACGCGAAATGACTGTGTCGATTTTATTTTCAACACTGAGTTTCTCTATTCGCTGGGACTTGACCACAACGTTAGTCAAGTTCAATTCAACGGCCGCCTGCATCAGGAATGCCGCTTTTTTCTGATTACTTTCTACTAATATGACCCGCCAATCGGGGCGCGCGAGCGCGATCGGGATACCCGGCAAGCCTGCACCACTGCCTGCATCGACAATATTGGGCCCGCTGATATGAGGCAATACTGTCAGACTATCCAGCAAATGCCGCGCGATCATCGCTTCGGGATCTCTTACTGCGGTTAAATTATGGGTAGTATTCCACTTGGCGATAAGCTCGATATACTGCAATAGCCGATGCCCCAGGCTCTCCACATCCGCAGGCATGCCTGGCAATGCTTTAAGACCTTCCAACAAACGTTTCTCTAAATCCATGCGGCTTATCCTGTTATGGTTGTCGATGCCATGCCACGTTTCAAATGCACCAGCAGCAGTGAAATGGCTGCGGGTGTGATACCAGAAATCCTGGCGGCCTGACCTATGGTTTCTGGTTGGTGCTGGTTTAATTTTTGTTGAACTTCAGTGGAAAGTCCGCGCACGGTTCGATAATCCATATTTTTCGGCAGAATGGTCGTTTCATGATGCGCATGACGCGCGACTTCCTGCTTCTGCCGTTCGATGTAGCCTTCGTATTTGACATCGATCTCGACCTGCTGGGCGACTATGGCATCGCTAACGGCTTGTTCGATCTCCGGCAGCGCCATCAATGTGGCATAAGTGATTTCTGGCCGGCGCAGCAACTCATACAAAGTATAGGCATTGTCAACCGGTTTTGACGCGCCCTCGGGCGCATTTAACTTGCTGAGCGTTTCCGGCAGCACCCATACCTTGCGCAACCGGGCTTTTTCGCTCTCGATGGCGGCTCTTTTCAGGGAAAACACCTGCCAGCGGTCTTCATTGACCAGTCCCAGCCGATAGCCCATTTCCGTCAATCGCATATCGGCATTGTCTTCCCTGAGTTGTAGACGGTATTCGGCACGGCTGGTAAACATTCGATAGGGCTCTGTCACGCCACGGGTAATCAGATCATCCACCAGCACGCCTAGATAGGCTTCGTCACGTCGAGGGCACCATGCCTCCCGCCCTTGCACTTTGCGGGCCGCATTCAAACCGGCCAGCAGGCCTTGCGCAGCGGCCTCCTCATAACCTGTCGTGCCATTGATCTGGCCCGCAAAAAACAACCCGTCGATTGCCCGGGTTTCAAGCGATTGCTTGAGTGCCCGCGGATCGAAATAATCATACTCAATTGCATAGCCGGGACGGGTGATATGTGCATTTTCAAGCCCTTTGATGGAGCGCACCAGTTTGATTTGCACATCATAGGGAAGACTGGTCGAGATCCCATTTGGATAAATCTCGCTGGCCTCCAATCCTTCGGGCTCAAGAAAAATGGTATGTGAGTCTCGTTCCGCAAAGCGAACCACCTTGTCTTCTATGGAGGGGCAGTAACGCGGCCCGATGCCGTCAATTTTACCGGTATACAGCGGCGAGCGATCCAGGCCGGCTTGAATGATTGCATGCGTCTGGGCATTGGTGCGCGTTATCCAGCAAGGTATCTGCCGTGGATGTTGGCTGGCATCGCCCAAAAACGAAAACACAGGAACCGGTTCGTCTCCTGGCTGTTCGAGCAGTACCGAGAAATCGATGCTCCGTGCATCGATACGTGGCGGGGTGCCAGTCTTGAGCCTGCCAACCGGTAGATTCATCGCCCGCAATCGTTGTGCCAGACTGATCGAAGCCGGATCACCCGCACGGCCAGCCTGAAAATTCTGGTCTCCAATATGTGCTAACCCTGCCAGGAATGTACCGACTGTCAGCACGACCGCTTTCGCAGAAAAAGTGATGCCCAAATGCGTGACCACACCGGTGATTTGATGGCCGCTCAATACGAAATCGTCCACTGTCGATTGCAGTATCCACAGGTTTGCTTGCGCTTCCAGGCGCTTGCGAATCGCTTGCCGATACAACACGCGATCTGCCTGCGCGCGTGTCGCGCGCACCGCCGGGCCTTTGCTGGCATTGAGTATCCGGAACTGAATACCCGCTTCATCAATCGCCGCTGCCATGGCGCCACCCAGTGCGTCGATTTCCTTAACCAAATGCCCCTTGCCGATTCCACCGATTGACGGATTGCAGGACATCTGCCCTAAAGTATCCAGGTTCTGCGTCAGGAGCAGCGTTGCCTGTCCCATGCGGGCGGCGGCCAAGGCTGCTTCTGTGCCGGCATGACCGCCTCCGACAACGATGACATCAAAATCTCTTGAAATCTGCATGGATGCTTAATACTATGAAATTCATTCAGTTATTGTAAAAAAGCTCGCCCAAAAACTGCTCAGCTTTATTCAACCTAGAAAATCCGGTTGGATGCGGTTTGGAGTATATTGGTTCTCAGGATCAACAGCCACGGTGCCGGCATTGCGCATCGAGACTGGCCAGACAAGCCCTTCAGCCTAGGAGGCTGTCCGAGAATAGACTGATCTACTGTGGACGATTCTGGCTGGCTGGATTTTCCGATCCTTTTCGTTGAATAGAGCGACTATTCGCCTCAAATGATCGAAAAATCCAACTCAACCAGCCTCGCCCTCGCTACGATCGCTATTCTCGGACAGCCTCCTAGCGTCATGGTCAATCCAGCGCGCTGCAAATCAAGCGCTGCGATTGCAATAACAATATTTTATCTGATTTTCAATGCCAAGACATTAATGTGACCCGCCAATATCGGTTAGTAGCTGCTTGGAAGTGCTGGTTGCGAGTAATCATACAGCAGCCAGATCAAGTTGGTGCTGAGCTGGATTGCCGCGCCACTTCTACGTCTCGCAAGCGATTGGGTGTGCTTGCACACCGTCAAATACGCTGACCATCGCCAGCAAATCGCCTCGCATTATAAGAACCGGTGCACAAGTGCACCCATGCCTGTGGCAGCAATGCATCGCCGCAAGGAATATGACATTGAAGCTGACGATCATTGCAAGGCGGATAATTGACCGCACATCAACCATGACTAAACCACTCGCTCACACAACTTTTTTTGATCTCCATCGCGCAAAATCGGTTGGAACAGGCGCCTGTATTGCCCCGGAGTCAGGCCTGTCAGGCGCCTGAACAACGCTCTAAAAAATGAAATATCCTCATAACCCACCGCAACACTGATCTCAGCCACAGGACTGTGGGTGGTTTCCAGCATTTTTTTTGCTTCTTCCACGCGCAAATTATGCAGATGTTCGATGAGCGTTTGGCCCGTTGCGGCCTTGAAACGGCGCTTCAGCGAACGCTCCGGAATGTCAGAGACTTCGACCAGTTTATGTAGCGCCCCATTCTCGCGAAAATGTTCCGCCAGCCAAGTTTCGCAATGACGCACAACCGAATCGCCGTGCAGGGTCTTGCGCACCAATGGCGTAAACGGCAACTGGCTTTCCTCATGCCATTTCAGCAGATACACTTTGGCAATGCGCAATGCCTCGCCTGGACTGCCATGACGCGCAATGATGTGCAAAGCCAGATCATGCCATGATGTCGCTCCACCTGCGGTGACGATCCGGGCCGATGGCTCAGCAAAGACCAGATTGGGTTGAGCCAGAAAATGCACCTCGGGATAATGCTTGCGGAACAATTCCTGGTAGCCCCAGTGAGAAGTTGCTTCATGCCCGTTAAGCAATCCCGTTTCGGCCAGCATCACGGTACCCGAGCAAGCGGAATAAATGGTTATGCCTTCCTGGAATTTGCGCTTGATCCAGCTCATCAGTACCGGATATTGCCCATGCAGACTTTCATCCGGCCCCAGCCATAATTCCGGCAGGATCAATATCTCTCCTCCAGGATTATCCGCAATCGAAAAATTGGGGATAACGGGAATACCATTGCCACAACGAAATGGCGCTCGATCTATCGCCACAACATCCACTTGAAACAAGCGATGCTCGGGCTCGTGTGCCATTGCCTGCCACAGATTCCCGGCCGCCATGAGCACATCAACCATACCATACAGGGCCGATCCTGCCGTTTGCTCAACAGCCACAATCAACACCTTGACTGAATCATGCCCGCCGCCAGGTTTATCCACCAGGATCTCCTCAATTAGTGGCATAAATGCCATCTTTTCGTCAAGAATCCTACTTACCCATATGCCTGTCAAGCGTTATCGTTACTACAAGTCGCGGCCAAGTCAGCCCTGCTGCCAACAGCGTGACCGATTCAATCATTCGACTTATACAGGAGGCAACAATGAATACGCAAACAGCCACTCAACCCACCACCAAAACCGTCAACGGCGTCAATGTGACCGCTTTGTTCGAAACGATCGATGCGGTCAAGAATGACCAGGAGTTGGCTGCATTTCAGTTCCGCAGCAACAATCACTGGATAGACGGTGGACACAACCGTTCCTCCATTCAATCCTTTTATGGCTGCCGCAGCGAGGATACCACGCGCAGCGAGCCTTTTATGCTTGATGCCGATGAACCGCCCATCCTGCTCGGCCAGGATAAGGGCGCGAACCCGGTCGAATATATCTTGCACGCGCTGGCAGCATGTCTCACGACCACCATGGTCTATCATGCCGCAGCACGCGGAATAGAAATTGAGGCCGTTGACTCTGCACTAGAAGGCGATCTCGATTTGCGGGGATTTCTCGGACTCTCCGATCAAGTACGCAAGGGCTATCACGATATCCGGGTCAAGATGCGCGTCAAATCAAGCGCCACCCCGTCAGTGCTAAAAGAGCTTGCCCAGTTTTCGCCCGTCTTTGATGTGGTCTCCAGATCCGTTCCAGTCAAGGTAGAAATCGAGACCTATTGAGTGATGCATATTTCCCGCGGCAGCGGGTGCTTGCATCGGTTGCAGTGGAAGCAGCCAATAATGTTTCACGTGAAACATTATTGGCGCGACAAACAACTTCTAAAAAGTAGTCGCTCCCTTGGCGCTATAGAGTGTGACTCGCCCGGCTGCACTCTGCAAGGCGCTCAAGGTTCGTTGGGTATGCGATAGATGGTTTGAAACAATGACGGCATTGGTTAGATTGAGCGCCTTGGCGCACCGGGCTAGGTCAAGCAGCTGCTTCCAGGCGCATTCGATTGCTGACTCAGCGTGATTGCCTGATAACCACATTTTAATTCCCTGCGCACCGTCAGGCAGGCCGCCAGCGGTTAACAGCTGATTCCGCCGCGCCTCTAACTGCGAAAGCTGATCTGCTACCCGATCCTTGTCTCCGGTCAATAAAGACAATTCATTTATATCTCCGTCAGCGAGTGTCTTCTGTTCCCGCTCGAGCAAAGCAAGAAATGTTTTCATAGCCCCCAGCTCAAGCTGCAAAACTTCATAAAGTGTGCCGCTATTCAAGATTTTGTGCATTTGTCGTCACTTGTCGGTGGGTGGACGCTTGGTCTGGATAAGCTCCTTGACAGATTCCAGTAAGCGGTCTGCAACAACCTCGGGATTGACCTTGAAGCGCCCCTCGCTAATGGCCTGCTTGATTTCAGCAACCTTGGCGGCATCCACTACCTGGTCATTCGGATCGGGTGCCTGTATTTGCGTGGCAAGCGGACTGATATGCACATGCCCCTGGCCCTGAACGGCCTCGGATTTGGCGGCGCCCGCCTTATCCACTTTTCCTTGATCACCACCAGCGGCGACACCCGAGCGGCCCCGGATTGTTTGATCTATCTTCAAGGTTAAATTCCTTATGGTAAGCACTCATATAACTTTGAACGTATCGGCATTTAGCATTGGAACTTTAACTGATAGCAGCGGATCACGATCAGCATCCAGCCGCATCATGCCACGTGCATTTTATTACAAATATATGCTCAAACAAGCGACTATTTCAACCAGGATATAATCAAGCTATGGATTGCAAAAGAGGGGCCTTATGACGCCAGTCATCAGCCTGCCAGTCGATGCTGAATTAAAGCAGAAGTTTCCAAACAGCTCTTCGATTATCCTCTTGCGCTCAAACGGCATGCGCCTGAAACATGAGCCCGGCATGCTCCCGCATTTTATGAAAATGGATAGCTGGCCAGTTTTCCTCCGCGACACTGATTTCGGCCGCGAATGAGGCCAGAAAAGTGGGGGCTTCCACAGCATCGTAGGCAATACGGTGGGCATTTGCCTCAATGAATCTTTGCAGTTCGCGTGGATTATCGGCGGTTACCCAGCGAGCCAGCTGATACTTGGCCGGAGCAATGCGTGCCTCGACACCATACTCGTATTTCAGACGGTGGGTTACGACCTCGAATTGCAAAGCACCTACCGCGCCCAGCAACAGAATGCTGCCAATATGTGGACGGAATACCTGGATCGCACCTTCCTCCCCCAATTGAGTCAGTCCAAGCTTAAGCTGCTTGCTGCGCAGTGGATCGGCAATTTCTACAGTCTGGAAAATTTCGGGCGCAAAGAAAGGCAAGCCGGTAAATTGCAAGGCTTCCCCCGCTGTCAGGGTATCGGCCAACTGCAGTGTGCCGTGATTGGGAATACCGATAATGTCGCCCGCATAAGCGGTCTCAAGCAGCTCGCGTCGCTGCGAGAGAAAAGAGACAACGGTATTTGTGCGAACCTCTTTTCCACTGCGCACGACTTTCAGGTTTATCCCGCGCTTGAATTCACCCGAGCAAATACGCACGAACGCAATCCGGTCCCGATGCGCGGGGTTCATATTGGCCTGAATCTTGAAAACCACCCCGGAAAATTTGGTTTCGGTTGGCTGCACTTCTCGTTGTAGAGCGCAACGCGCGCCGGGCGATGGCGCCAGTTCGACCAGCGTATCGAGCACTTCCTGTACGCCAAAATTATTGATGGCAGAACCAAAAAATACCGGCGTCTGATGGCCAGCAAGAAATGCATCCTGATCAAATTGCGGCGCGGCATCGAGAATAAGTTCTATTTCCTGCTGCGCCTGTGTAAGCCCCATCCCAAATCGTTGCAGAACCGAAGGATGATTCAGATCTTTGATAATTTCGACCTCTTCTTGCCCGGCACGATCTGCACCAGGACGAAAGACCCGCATATGTCTGTGCTGCAAATCGTAAACGCCATGAAACGACTTGCCCATTCCAATGGGCCAAGTAAAGGGTATCGCATCCATACCAAGGGTGCGCTCGATTTCATCGATCAGATCGAGCGGCTCACGCACTTCGCGATCCATCTTATTGACAAAGGTTATGATCGGCGTATTACGGGCACGGCATACTTGCAATAAACGCAAAGTTTGCGCCTCCACCCCGTTGGCAGCGTCAATGACCATCAGAGCGGCGTCCACGGCTGTGAGCACGCGGTAGGTATCTTCGGAGAAGTCCTGGTGGCCTGGTGTATCGAGCAAATTGATCACGCAATCACGGTATTCCATCTGCATGACGGAGCTGGCCACCGAAATTCCCCGCTGCTTTTCGATTTCCATCCAGTCCGAAGTGGCATGGCGGCTGGCTTTACGCGCCTTGACACTACCGGCGATATGGATGGCGCCCGCAAACAATAGCAATTTCTCGGTCAGTGTGGTTTTACCCGCATCCGGGTGGGAAATGATGGCAAACGTCCGGCGACGCTTTACCTCATGGTCTATCGTCATTCAAAATCCTGAAAATTTAAAAAGCTGAATTATAAAGATGGCAATGCGTCATGTGCGTGGAACCGAATTGACTGATACCCGGAAAAACCTCACGGCAAATCGGCATGACGTGCGGACAACGTGGATGGAAATGACAACCTGCCGGCACATTGGCGGGGGAAGGCAACTCGCCTTCCAGGCGGATCACTGCACGCGAGGCCTTGGGTTCGATCGCAGGAATAGCTGACAGCAATGCCTGCGTGTAGGGATGTTTGGGATCATCAAGGACGGCTGTCACATGGCCTCTTTCAACGATTCTTCCCAGATACATCACCGCCATTTCGTCGGCCAGATAATCCACGACCGATATGTTATGGGTGATGAACAAATAGGCCAGCCCGCGATCTTGCTGCAAGGTTTTGAGCAAATTCAAAATCTGCGCCTGAACCGAAACATCCAGCGCGCTGGTCGGCTCATCGCAGATCAGCAGCTGAGGATTGACCGCCAAGGCGCGCGCGATCGCGATACGCTGACGCTGCCCCCCGGAGAATTCATGGGGATAGCGCCATTTGGCCTCAACCGGTAATCCGACCTGCTGCAGCAAAGCATCAATATCATGCCCTGTTCGATTCTTACCCGCCCCGGAAGTTTCCACTGCATTATGGTTAAGCGCCTGCATCCCCTCCTCGATAATTTCAGCGATCCGCATGCGTGGATTAAGCGATGCATAGGGATCCTGAAAAATAATCTGAAATTGCGCGCGTTTTTTCAACAGCTGTCTGCGGCGCAGCCCGCTCAGCTCCACGCCATCCAGGCCAATACTGCCCGATGTTGCCGGAATGAGCTGCAGAATGGCTTTGCCCACAGTTGTTTTCCCACACCCGGATTCGCCCACCAGCGCCAGTGTTTTGCCATAGGCGATGTTCAGCGTCACACCATCGACAGCCTTGACCTGACCGGCCACACGCTTGAATAAACCCTTGTGAATGGGAAAATGTACCCGCAAATTATCCACTTTCAGCAACGGGGCCGTTACTGCCGGTTGCAGCGGCTGGCCAACCTCCGCCACGTTGTGCTGCGGGGAAGAAACGACCGCTGGCTGCTGTGCCTCACCTGTGGCATAAAGGTGGCATCGCACCTGATGCCCGGGGGCGACTGCTGTCCATGACGGCGCAACCTGGCGGCATTTTGACCACGCCCGCTCACAACGATCGGCAAAACGGCAACCGACAAAGGTTTCCGACAATGGCGGGACATTTCCGGAAATGACGGACAGTCCTTGGTTGCGTTTGTGCCGGGTTGGCAAGGCGGCAAACAATTTTTGGGAATAGGGATGCGCGGGGTACTTGAAGAAATGTTCGCGGCTAGCGGTTTCAATGGCCTCCCCGGCATACATGACTGCGATGCGATGTGCCATTTCGGCAACCACACCCAAATCATGCGTGATCAGGAGAATCGCCATATCCATTTGGCGCTGCAAGTCTCGCATGAGATCCAGGACTTGGGCCTGAATGGTCACATCCAGTGCAGTCGTGGGCTCGTCGGCAATCAGTAATTCGGGCTGCCCGGCCAGTGCCATGGCAATCATGACACGCTGCTTCATGCCGCCAGAAAACTGAAATGGGTATTCCACTTTGCGTCGCGCAGGATCCGGTATACCCACCTGTGTCAGGAGCTCCAGAATCCGGGCCTGTGCGTCAGTATGACTGATGGTGAAATGCCGCTTCAATACCTCTTCTATTTGCTCTCCTACCGTCATCACTGGATTGAGACTGAGCATGGGCTCCTGGAAAATCATGCCGATACGGCCACCGCGCACCCTACGCATGGCTGCTTCCGGCAATGTCAGCAACTCATCGCCATTCAAGCGGATACTGCCCTGGACAATATCCCCGCCATCCGGCAACAAGCGCATGATGGACAATGCCGTCATCGATTTCCCGCAACCCGATTCTCCCAAGAGCGCAAATGTCTCACCCCGCTGAATTTCAAGCGTCAAGCCATCCACTGCACGCACAGGCTGCGCTCCGGTTCGCAGAACGGTTCTGAGATTGTCAATTGCAAGCAGCGGCCTCATGTGCGGACAACACCCTTGGTCGCAGATAGGGTTTTCTCTGCCTGGCTATCCGGAGCAGGTTGCCCGCTGGGCCCGTTCGAGTGTCCAACTCGCGTGCTGATACGCGGATTGAATGCATTCTGCACTGCATCAGAAAAAAGGTTCGCACTCAGCACCAACGCAAACATAAAAATAAACGCAGCGAACAACGTCCACCATACCATGGGCTCACGCGCCATCTCCAACCTGGAAGCATTGATCATGGTGCCAAAACTGATCATGGATGGATCAACCCCTACCCCCACATAAGAAAGCACAGCTTCTGCCAAAACCAACCCGCTGAAATCCATGACGGTAGCAATCAGCACAATATGCATGACATTGGGCAGAATATGGCGGCTGATGATCCGCCAGTGCGAAACGCCAAACGCATGCGCGGCCTGAATATACTCCATTTCGCGCAATTTCAGGGTCTCACCCCGCAGCAGTCTGCACAAACCAGTCCAGCTGGTGATTCCCAGAATGATGCAAAGAAACAACAGCCGCAAATCAGCGCGTGCGGCCACCGTATCGAATAACTCTGCATGCGTTTCGATATAAACTTGCATCATCAGCACCGCCGCGGCGATCAGCAGCACGCTCGGAATGGAGCTGAGCGTGGTGTAAATATATTGAATGACATCATCGATCCAGCCACGGAAATAACCCGCCGCAATCCCCAGCAGCAAGGCAAATGGCAACATGATCAAGGTTGTCAAGGTGCCGATAACCAGACCGGTACGAATGCTCTTGAGCGATTGGTACAACACATCCTGGCCGACTTTATCGGTGCCGAGCACATGATAATGCGAGGCCAGGGCAAAAACCGCGCCGGCCGTGAGCAGAATGAGCGCGAGTGTATTCAATATGGCATACCAGGGGATCTCGGTTCTGCCACGCCAGATAGCTGCCTGCATCGACCAGAATGCGGTCTGGTAGCGCCTCGCCTGCATCATGCCAAATCCCATCATCAGCCCCCCCCATACCAGCAGCCCCCCGCCGAAGCCTGACATGGCTCGCCAAAAAATATCTGGTGCTAATTCAGTATCGGGATCACTCAAATGCGCGCCACCATAGACTAACCGGGCAAAATCTCTGATTTGCTTGCCATCGGATGTCTCAATGGTTTCTTTCGCATACAGATGTGCAGAAAGCGGCGCCGAATAAGTTTTTTCCATATGCCGGCGCAACGGCCCAAGCAGCACGTCGAGCAGACTCAATACCTCGGCGCTGTAGACCCTGTCCTCCCCGCCATGCAGCGATTGTTCCAAAACCGGACGAAAATGCACCGTATCCAGCAAACCAATCAATAAGAAACAGACCAGCACTGTCAACGCAGACATGCCGCTGGCACTATGCGCGACCCTACGCCAAGATACAAGCATATAGGCGTGGCGCCTGATATAGAAACCGAAGGCGATGCCCACCACCACTAACAGATAAACCAGTAGATCGGTCCAGAGGATTACAGGGCTGAAAGGCATAACGAATAAGATCCCGGGCAATGATGAATGGTATTGTAGAGCAATATCTGCCGGCTTGAATCACTTCCAACAACAGTGAACGGTGGAAAAAGCCCTTTGATTTCTGCTTTATGGATAACCAAAGGTATGATAAAACGCAATTTCTTGCGGAAAAACGTTACGCATCCGCATCCATTTCAAGATTGAATGATAAGTGATTTTCCCTACCGATAAATACCAGGCAACTTTTCCGCGCCTGACGCCGGGTGTTGCAAGCCAACCCACCAGGAAAACAGTGATGATGCCACAGCTTTTGGTGCTGCTCATCGGACTATTATTGCTGCTTCCAGTTCATGCCGAGACGGCCTCGACAATGGTCAGCGCGGAAACAATACGCCTGCAACTGGCACACGATGCGGATAACGCGGGCAACCAGTCAGCCCAGGTGAGATTGAAGCGCTTTTATGCCGAACGCGATTACCAGCCTGTCTGGATCATATCCAACCAGTACCAGCCGATCCTGGATACGGCCCTATCCTTTATTGCGCGCGCTAACGAAGAAGGCCTAGATATCCGCGAATATAACAGTGTCCATTTACAGCAACTGCGCACCGCTCCTGAAGCGGAAACCGCGCTGGCACTGGAATTGGGTGTCACCCTATCGCTGTTGACGCTGGCTCAGGATTTGAACAGCGGACAATTATCCGCAACCGCCGCCGATCCGGACTGGCATATTCCACAACAGCCATTTGACTCGGTAACATTCTTGCAGCAAGCACTCACTCAGGACGATCTGCAGCACGCCCTCGCTGACCTGGCTCCGGGCATGCCCCAATACGACGCCCTCAGGCGCCTGCTCAGAAAACTGCGGCAGCTAGCTGCCACAGGCACCCGCTGGACACAGATCCCGGAAATCCTGTCCGCCATCCGGCCCAATACGACCCACCCAGCCATTCCATTGATTCGCCAACGTATTCTTGAAGCCCACACAGCATACGCAAAACCAGAATATGCGCTCACCACCACCGAAAGCGAATGGTACGACCATGAGCTAGAGACTGCCGTCAAAACCTTTCAGCAGCAGCATGGTTTGAATCCGGATGGCATTATCGGCAGACATACCCGGCGCGCACTCAATACGCCACTGGAAAAACAGATTCAACGGCTGCGCATCAACATGGAACGGCTGCGCTGGCTTCCCAGAAATTTCGGTGATCGCTATGTACTGGTCAATATCGCCGGGTTCTACTTGACCGCAATCGAGCATCACACACCAGTTCTGGATATGCGCATTGTCGTCGGGCGTGATTACCGCTCCACACCGAGCTTCAATAGCCGAATCTCATATCTCGTACTCAATCCGTACTGGAATATTCCCAATAGCATTGCCCGCCAGGATCTATGGCCCCGGCAGAAAAGGAACCCGGATTATTTCGCCTCTCAGGGAATCAGGGTATTTTCAAGCTACCGCTACGAATATGAACTGGATCCCGACGGGATTGATTGGCATGCGATCGAAAAACACTTTCCCTATGCCTTGCAGCAGGCACCGGGCAGCCTGAATGCGCTCGGAAACATAAAATTTATGTTTCCGAATCCTTTCAGCATCTATTTGCATGATACACCCTCCAAATCGCTCTTTCAGAAGGATATCCGGACCTACAGTTCGGGCTGCATCCGTTTGGAGAAACCGTTCCAGTTAGCTGAATTTCTACTGGGACGCTCACTTGATGATGCCAATCTCACACAGCAAGTGAGCAGTAGCAAGACGCGTACTGTTCACTTGCCAAAACGCGTACCCATCTACCTTGTGTATTTAACGGCCTGGAGCGACGAACAAGGGGATGTACGCTTTTCCTCCGATATCTATGGCCGCGACAAACGAGCCTTGGCGCATGCGCGCTGGCTCGAGCCTACGCAACTTTCGCGGTCTTTTTAAATTTCTTTCATGAGGGAGCAGAACAAATGTTCAATCAACGAACTGATATAAGTGTTAGCAAGAAATTGACAGTCCACGGCACAACACGTCGCCGCCTATTGCGAGCGGGACTCGGCGCTTGCGCACTTCTGGCGATACCTGCCGCCTACGCGAGTCGAGCCCAGCTAAACGAAAAACACTTGTCACTGCTCAATTTGCATACGGGAGAACGAATAAAAACCGTTTATTGGGAGCAAGGAGCGTATATTCCGGAAGCACTCCAGGCAATACAGAAAGTATTACGCGATCATCGTTCCGGCGAGCAGCATCCCATCGATCCCCAATTACTCGATGTCATGCAGCTGCTGCATCATGGAATGAGAGTTTCCAAAGAATTTCAAGTGATTTCTGGCTATCGTTCACCTGCGACAAATGCCACGCTCGCGGCCAAGAGCCAGGGCGTCGCCAAAAAAAGTTTGCATATGCAGGGCAGAGCCATCGATATTCGCCTGCCCGGCGTACCGCTCAGCACTCTCAGAAAGGCAGCGATATCATTGAACGCTGGTGGAGTAGGCTACTATCCAGCTTCCAATTTCATCCATCTGGATACCGGCCATGTACGTTACTGGTAGCTAAAACCGTCGGCAGCCCTCGGGCAGCGCCGAAAAACCCAGAATTGGCGAACGGAACGAGATAGCAACCCGGAACGCACGAATCAACCCACGCCAGACAATCCCCTGTCAGTTTAGAGCGCGCAAACGCCCCCCCCCTACGCACGGGTGTTGCTGTCTCTGAAATACATGGGTGCATGACGCGCTCTTGTAAACTGAAAAAGGTTCAGAGGCTCATGGTTCCATGCGGTATTTTTGTGACTAGTACTCCGTTCCGTCAATTAGCTTGCAAATGAAATCGATGGATTCGCCTGCCAGGCTAGGCGCAAACCGCAGTCATAGCCGTAGCTATGGCGAGGATTTGCAACAACGCATGACAGGCGAAGACGCGATTTCATGCAAGCGTTTTGGCGGAACGGAGTACTAGGAGGCTGTCCGAGAATAGCGATCGTAGCGAGAGCGAGGCTGGTTGAGTTGGATTTTTCGATCATTTGAGGCGAATAGTC
>NZ_JBEUDO010000079.1:0-8908 GCF_050584665.1 Nitrosomonas sp. ANs5 | reverse complement strand
CATGATGGCCCCGCCGCGCATCATCGATTACATCGTGGTCCACGAGCTCTGCCACTTCCATCACCGCAACCACAGCGATGCCTTCTGGAACGAGGTGGACAAGGTGCTGCCGGATTGGCGCGAAAGAAAGGAGTGGTTGCGCAAACGCGGGGCAAGTCTGGATATCTAAAAGAGCCATGGTTGCAATACGATAGGGGTCAAGTCTTAAATCATGTTGTACATGCCTACCAAGGACGATAGAAAGCCATTCTGATGGAGAAGGAAAGCTATCTGCTTGAACTCTCCCGCTATGTTGTGCTGAATCCTGCGCGGGCGGGCAGTGTGAAGGATGTGGAGCGATGGCCCTGGAGCAGTTATTCAGCCATGATCGGAAAAAGCAGCCGTCCTGAGTGGTTGCAAACGGACTGGATACTCGGGCAGTTTGGGAAGCGGGCCGTTGCCGCTTATATGTTGTAACAAGACTTGACCCCTTTCTGTTCACATTTATTGATTGACTCCCGCTTCCACAACCTTACAATCCCCATAAGCACCGCTTTCCCGGTAGTTTAGTTCAACAAGGTTTATCCGCCGCCGATAAGGCAGCAAATAAACGCTATTCGTTCGGCTATTAAGGAGGTGCCACATACAAAGACAAAGGTGGAAATATGAATACAAAGCAATTAATAGATGAAGCAGTGTCCCTCCCTGTGGAGGAGAGGGTCTTGGTTGTGGACACGCTTTTGCGTAGTCTAAACCAGCCTGAATCCGAGATAGATAAACAATGGGGAAGAGAAGCGAAACGACGTCTTTCTGAGCTTAGGTCAGTGAACATTGAAGCAGTACCAGGTGACGAGGTGTTTCGTAAAATCTGGAGCAGATTTGAGAAATGAGCTTTTCATTCCATCCGGAAGCTGAAATAGAGTTCAATGCAAGCACAATAGGGGGTCAATTCTTGAATTATGTTGGACATGTCTACCAAGGACGATACAAAGCCATTTCAGCCATGATCGGGAAAAGCAGCCGTCCTGAGTGGTTGCAAACGGACTGGATACTGGGGACAGTTTGGGAAGCAACGGAAGCGGGCTGTTGCCGCTTATAGGGATTTTGTGCGCGCAGGGGTGGGGTTGCCGAGCATCTGGAATGATTTGCGCGGACAAATTGAAGAATTTGTCGAAATCATGCAGCAGCATGTGCAATCCGACAACGATATCAGTGAAATTCCGCGTGCACAGGGAAGAGCAAAGGCCAAGCCGCTCTCATCTTATTCATCGTTCAATGACAGAAATGCAGGGATTGCAGCAGCCTACCAAACAGGCGGCTATACGATGAAAGCGATAGCAGATGAATTCTGGCTGCATTATGTGATTGTTAGTCGAACGGATAAAAAATCTGGGACATGATGTATTAACACAAGACTTGACTCCTATACCTTCATGTCACTGGCAATTCCTCTCTTTGATTCAGTATAGATAACCGAACTATAAAAGATTTGGCAGGAATTGCCTCCTTCATTCATGCAATATTCGGGTTAGCCCAACCCGGGTTGAGGTTAGCGCTCGCTCCAGCAGGTATCACTCGGCGTTCTCGACGGTCTATGCCAGATGTAGAAAGACTAATGATGGCCGTGAGCAATTTCTTTGCGACCGTCACTGATACCAATACGTACGTTCTGCATCATACCCTGATCTTCATGATCCAAAATATGACAATGCAATACAAAGTCTCCAATATAGCGCTGATAACGGGTTCGCACAATCACCTTGTAGGTGCTCCCCTGCACGTTTTTAACCCATAACGTGTCTTTCCATAATCCTTTGGTTCCCCGGTATTGGACATCGGGCGGTGCTGACGAGTCGAAATCATCAACCGCATCAGGACCACTTACATCTTTACCGTCAGGGTCCAGTACGGCAATGATTTCAAAAGGGTTCACATGAATATGAAACGGGTGACTGGCAAGCTTTGAAGTCAATATCCATTCATCGCTGGTGCCTAACATCAGCTCCCTGTCGATACGTGCCGGGTCATAAGGTTTATTGTCAATCAGAAATAATCCATTTTTGATATCAAAAGTTAATGACTGCCTGCCATCCGTCTGTGTAACCGGCAAATGTGGAACGAATTTGCTCAGGAGTTGACCCTTCTCCAAATCATGGATGACTTGTTGACTGACATTGTCTGGATACTGCTGCTTTGCATTCTCTGTCAGAGTATGCATCAGAAGGCTTGCCGGATCAGCTTTTGCTCTTCCGCTTACATCTACCACGGCCAATAGCTGGCGCGGTGACATTGTAGGGTCCACATTGGCCGACGCTGTTGCAGCGGTATCAATGACACAATACTGGCCCTGTTCCGGAAATATCATCAAAGCATCCCAGCGGTAACCAGGCTGAAAAACCGTAGTGGCGTATTGGCGGATAGCAGGCGCAGTGAGACCATCGGCTGCAATGATAAATTGTGTCAGGGGTTCGCCCGTACAGTATTGGTCAATCAACGCATCCTGCTGTAAGGCCTGCTGATGTAATACAGTGCGAAGATTATTGTTTGTCGATTTCATTTTCCGGAATTCCAGATTAATGGAATCGCGCACCCCGGCATGAATCATTCGCCAGCGTTCAACCTGCCCGGCTTTGGACTGAATAACGGGCTGCACCTGTCCGTTTATGCTGGTGAATCTTCCTGAATCCGACCACTTGCCCGGAGCAAGTGCGGCATAACTCTCAATTTGGCCTATATCCCGCTCGTTACGGCAATCGTAATCTTCCGGTTTCTTGCCTTCTCCGTGGCAGTAATACTGAATTTGTTGAAATAATAAAATACGTTCCTGCACTCCTGGCAGTAAAGTATCAATATCACCATTTTGAGTTTCGGTAGGTGGTCGATTCCCTGTAACGATCAATGCACCGGCCATTCCGCTGGCAACTTGAATTGCCGTAGAACCATGATGATGCGGGTGATACCAGAAGGTACCGGCCGGATGATCAGCGGGAATATTGTATTCATACTGAAAATCAACATTGGGATTAATGGATATCAGTACGTTGTCGCTGTTGCCCGCCGGATTGATCCATAAACCATGGGTATGCATATTGGTACTGTTAAAACAGTGTGGCTTGTTGATGGGCAAGGATTTATCAAAACATGTTTCATCTTTCGGCAGACGGTTCTTTAAAGTTGCACGAAGGGTATCACCCGGTGCCATCACAATAGTCGGTGCTACATACGGTGCTTGGGGGTCAATGCCGGTACCCTGGTAACTGCGTAAACGAACCCTGTCCCAATCGTTGGCGGCCGGATTCCATATACGATTATTAGTGTAAGTTACTGTCCACTCGAAATATTTTTCTGCAGTTGGTGAAGATTTCAACAAGCCAGTTGATGCTTGGGAAACAGCTGACTGAATGGGCATTAAAGAGGGATCATTCAGTAAATGGTCATTAGCAGAGCAAGCATTGTTCACCAGTGGAGACAAGAGCGGTAAGGCGCTCAGGGAAACTATGTATTTACAGATTGTCCGCTTCATCATAAAAAAATTCCTTTCGCAGATATTACTGGTCGTTTCGCAGACCATCTATAAGAAAATGCCCGACCGGGGTGGGTCGGGCATGAGTGATCAGGGACGAATGGCGGTATTTTCCAGTCGGATCGTGCCGACAGAAATTCCACTGGTGGAACGCACCTGTGGAACCGGGCGGCTGGATAAGGTAGTAGGCTCAAATGTAACAGATACACTGTCCGGGCCTGTCAGCCCCAACTTGGCAACATCTTCAGTTACATTAAAAATCAGTCGTTCACCGGTACTCTGATCATGATCATGTGCACCGAACAAATTGAATGTCGCCACATAAATACGTTTATCACTCTGTTGTTTATTAGCGATATAAATGTCATAGGTTACCGCCGGAGCCCCATCAATAGTGACATCCTCCAGTATCAGATAAATTCCTGCAGTTTTCTGAAGCGTTTGCGACAGTGAGGACGCTTTCAAATTGGCAGCTGCCGGTTGTAAATTAACTGCTACCGGTTTTCCGCGTAAAACAACTTTATTAGGATGGGTCAGCAACGCATGTGACTTCAAGGGCGATTCTCCTGCAGCTGCAACCAAATGAGCCTCTTGCTTTAACACTGGTTGCTCGCAGCGCAGATCAGTGGCGTAACGACGTGGAAATTTCTTTTCATCAAAAAGATCGGCGATGGTCACCTCAACTTTATTACCATTTTCATCAGCAAAGATATAGCGGGTCTCATACCAGGCGTCCGGCATGCTCAGATTCTTTTTGGCCCAGGCGAGATCCTGCTTTTGCCCATTGGCTTTACGATCCAGCCAGCATTGCCATAAACGATCAATATTGGCGTGGTGCATATAAAATACCGGATCAAGTCCTGCAATCGGTACGAAACCCATATCTGGTGTGGTGCAGCCGGTACCTACCGCACAATGCATTACACCATGAGGCTGGTTTTGCAGTGTTTTCGAAAAGTTAGTGAAATCATTAAATTCAAATGCCTGCTTAGAGCTGGCAGTTTGTACAGAAATTGAGGTTGCATTGTCATTTAAACCAGGTGTACGCCACCTATCATACAGAGGATCGCTGGCCGATTGCCTGACCAGGAAAGGAATCGCCAGACCTTTTCCATCCTTGCTTTTTTCATCGTAATAATTCCAGTAAGGCAGAGATAAATCAGCGTCACCACTTTGCTTGCGCAAGGTTCTCTCAAAGAAATGCAGGTACATACGGTGCCATGGCAGAAAATTCAAATTGCCGTGCTGGCAAGTGCCCCAAACGTTTTCAGTAAAACCATCGTTTGGTACCGGCGTGTTAGCCATGTGCGCGTAATATTCATTACAGGTTTCTTTATCAAGGGTTTCAAGACAACCTGGCATCCGATAAGCAATATATTCTTGAAGATCAGTTGCATTTTTGCCCTTGCCAAAATAACCATGTGTGTTGGCCCAATAGGCAAAACTGGTACGGTACTCAGCAGAGTCCGGATTGGCACTGCTATTGGCATTCATGCTGGCAATACCTTTTTCCAGAGCAGTCACTTTTGCAGCATCCTGGGAAAACTCCAGAACACTTATACGTGGTGTTTCAGCGGAAACAGTTGCAGAGAGTAATAGCAGTGTGACGGGCGCTACTGATTTCGCCCATTCATTTAATGTTGTATGAAAAGCGTTCATTATTACCTTCTTGTATAAAAACAAGGAAAAAGAAAGGGTTACCAGAGTCAGCCGCTGTTTAGTAACGGGCATGCTGGTTCTATGGGCTCATGCCTCACACCATCGGCGTGAACTGATTCGCCTCCAGCTCACTGCTGGTAATGTATGTGTATGATTGTAAGTCCGTGCCCAGCCTTTGCCAGGGTTGGTTCAAATGGGACTTCCTGAAACAAGAGGTAAAAAAACACCGACCGCAGGGGTATGGCCAGCGGACGGAACTCTGTCTTCCAACCCACGGTGATGAAGAGCCGTTAGTTAGTGTTATCGGTATCTGTACAAGAAACTTTAGCCCAACTTCGCACAATAAGGGGTCAAGCGCACAATAAGGGGTCAAGTCTTGAGTCATGTTGTGCATGCCTACCAAGGACGATACAAAGCCATTCTGATGGAGAAGGAAAGCTATCTGCTTGAACTCTCCCGCTATGTTGTACTGAATCCTGTGCGGGCGGGCAGGGTGAAGGATGTGGAGCAATGGCCCTGGAGCAGCTATTCAGCCATGATCGGGAAAAGCAGCCGTCCTGAGTGGCTGCAAACGGACGGGATGCTGAGCCAGTTTGGGAAACAACGGAAGTGGGCCGTTGCCGCTTATAGGGATTTTGTGCGCGCGGGGGTGGGATTGCCGAGCGTCTGGAATGACTTGCGTGGGCAAATTTATCTTGGCAAAGAAGAATTTGTCGAGACCATGCAGCAGCCTATCAAACAGGCGACTATACAATGAAGGCGATAGTGGATGAATTCGGGCTGCATTATGCGACTATCAGTCATATTATTAAAAAAGCGGGGATGTTATGTTGTACAACAAGACCTGACCCCATTCCTTGTTTTTAAAATTACCCAACCAATTCCTGCAGGCGCTGACAAAGCGCCATCACATCAGCTTCATCCTGATAAAGCCCGAAACCAAACCTCAAACGGGCGCCACGGCGATCTATTAAAATATCGTGACTATTTAGGGTTTGCAAGCATCTTTCGGCAAGATCCAAGGAGGATGCCTCAAACGTCAAGAAATGCCCATGCCAGACTAATGCCGGGTCGAACAACGGCGTCAGCGACCAATTCTGCATAAAATACCGGGGCAGGTTTTCAAGAAAGGATTTTTGCAATCCGACAACGTAATCGTGAATGCCTGGTATGTCGATACCCTCCGCTTTAAATAAATCCCAGACCGCGTTAAAACGATAGAAGCCGCTTGGGTCCTGTGTCGAGCCCATGAATGCCATGGCATCATCGGCATAACCGACTGTCTGCCCAGCTAGCCCGGAGAGTTTGGCATATTCGGCATACCAGCCGGTATAGGCCGGACGCCAATTCCCCTTGGGTACGACCATAAAACCCACTCCCTCGCCACCTTGCCCATATTTGTAGCCGCCGCCAAGATAAAAAACCTTCCCCTCCAGTTTGGTCAAACAACAGGGAATGGCGGCAAAACCATGGTAGCCGTCTATGGCAAAAAGTGTTGAATCGGGCGTGACCGCCACTAACGACGCTATTTCACTATCCGTCAAGGCCGCACCGGAATCAAAAAAAACCTGGCTGAGGAAAACCAAGTCATAGTGTTTACTAAGCTCGGTCCGCATGGCCTGCAGAAAAGCGTCCCGATCATGAGGAAAATTATTTGCATCCACCTGATGGATGGTAATGTTGGGGATTTCCATCAGCCTAAAAAATTGCCGACGCCAAGAATGAAACTCATTTGTTGTGGTAAGAATGTTTAGACTTTTTCTGCCCACGAAAAGTGAGAGCAAACGCGTGGAAAGTTCGTGGGTATTGGGTGCCAATGCAATTTGTCTTGCGTCGGCCAACCCCAGGATGCTGGCGATATGGTTTTGTGTGCGAGGAATCGTCTCAGAAAAAATCTTGTCCCATTTATTATCGCTAAGCTTCGCACACTCGTCCCAATAGGTAATTTGAGCTTCACGGCTGATATCGGGCCAGAAGTGATGGGAATGCGCGCGAAAATGCAATTTACCAGCATGGCCTGCCCAGAACCGTCGATAGTATTGCTTAGGATTGAAAGGCATCATAGACGATATCCAACTGATTCTTGACAAATTCCGGCAATTTCGGCGCTATGGATTTGGGTACGAGAAAAGTTGCTAGATTGAATAGATCCACAAAAACACGATTCCTTTCCGTCGTTGCCCTCAGATATTGATGTCCAGAAGAACCGCCGGTTCCAATTTTTGTACCGAGTATCCTGTGCACCATCAGCGCATGGCGGAAACGCCAAGTGGTAAACTTTTCGTCGATTTCAACCAGGGAACTGAGAATTTTGAAAGGCATTTGTAGTGCTGGATAATCACGATAGAGAAAAATGAAAACTGCAGATAGCATCGCTTTCTGAGACAGCCTGACACTGCCCTGCATCCGCTGTTCGGCAAATTTATCAGCGTTCAATAGCGTCGCAAACGTCTCACGCGTCGTTTCCAGATTCCTCAATTCTATCTCACGCATAGACTGATCCAGACTCGGGTTATCCAGGATAATTTGGTAGTCCTGATCCAGCATTTTATGAACTACCAAGGAATACTCGCCCCAGAAGTCATACCCTTTGAACACGGAAAAAGGAATACGTGCAAGCCATGTCTCGATTAACTCAAAAATACTGACTTGATTTTCCGCTTCTTCCAGTATTCTCCTGTCCTCAGGCTTGAGGCGGGAATTGATGAATTGCTTTTCAATGTCCATCCGGTGCTCGGGTTTGATACCTAATAATGCTTCGATCAAGCGAAACTGCACACTCTGGAAACCAGAAGCCGGCACCAGGTAATCCCAGAATTCCATGAAATCCAGAGTCGTCATTGTTTCCATGACCTGGATCTGATCGATCAGAATCTGCTGAATGGTGGTGACTCTGTCCAGACGCGCTTGAATGACATAAAGATCGGTGGACGGTACAAAAGACTCTGCCATGATCCGCCGGATGGAATCGAGTTCATGCAAAATTTGCTTGAACCAGAGCTCATAGGTTTGGTGGACTACGATGAACAATGTTTCATCATGAACCTCATTGCCGTATTTCGCACTTTCAGGCGCCTGAGCATTCAGGATTTTAGGCAATTGCAGATAATCTCGGTAGTAGAGCGGAGGATGAATCTTCATGCAAACCCTTACCTGAAAAATGATCAATCAGTTCAATCCAGCACTGTTCTACAAAACTAACATAAAACCTAGGAGGCTGTCCGAGAATAGCGATCGTAGCGAGGGCGCGGCTGGTTGAGTTGGATTTTTCGATCATTTGAGGCGAATAGTCGTTCTATTTAACGAAAAGGATCGTAAAATCCGGCCAATCAGGCTCGTCCGCAGTAGATCAGTCTCGGACAGCCTCCCAGTACTCCGTTCCGCCAAACCGCTTACATGAAATCGCGCCTTCGCCTGTCATGCGTTGTTGCAAATCCTCGATAGCTACGGCTATGACTGCGGTTTGCGCCTAGCCTGGCAGGCGAATCCATCGATTTCATTTGTAATCTAATTGACGGAACGTAGTACTAGTGTCCGAGTTTATTATTGATCCAGCACCTTTGCCCAAGGCGCCCTGTATCATGTGACCACCCGAGGAGATCGCCAGGAGGAAATTTACCTGGATGATGCTGACCGCATCAATTGGCTAACATTGTTTGGCCAAGTCTGCAAACGGTTTAACTGGGTTTGCCATGCCTATTGCCTGATGGATAGCCACTACTTATCCTGACTTCGTGACTCCAACAA
>NZ_JBEUDO010000078.1:0-8944 GCF_050584665.1 Nitrosomonas sp. ANs5 | reverse complement strand
ATTACAACCTCGACTTTCAACTGCCAGCGAGGAAAATTGGCTCATTATTCAGAGGTTCCTTAATCGAATTCGAAATTGTAAAATAAATCGACAGAGCTGTCCTCGCCGGCACGTGTGACCACCGAGACATTCGGGAACAGACTGTAGGTCAATCTGGCGATACCGGCCGAGGTGGCAGTCAGGCCGCGTTCATAGCTCAGATATGCGCGTTCGGACAGGCGCTTGCCGACCATGCCCACCTGGCCGGTTAGCGCATCCTCGCCACTGCGCTGCCGGATCGAAAATTCATCGAGACCCAGTCCGCGGCTGATATTGTCCATGATGCCTTCATCGGCTTGGCCGCCAAAAATAGAACCAGCCGCACTCAGCAATAGCGCGCTATCCAGCCCACCGGCATCGGGTGCGCGGCCGAGGACAATCCAGGCCAGCTTTTCAGAATCCGGCACTTCGGGCCGTGATACCAATCTGATTTGCGGCCGCCGGACTGTGCCGGTCACTTCCACACCAGCTTCCACTTGCGCGGTCGAACGGACTTCCAGTGCGGTCAGGCCGGCATCCTGATAACGCTGGTGATCGACCATGCCGGAAAGCTCGCCCTCGGCGGCGCCGGGCGGCAATGTGCTGCGCACGGCCAGGATATTCAATCCCGGGTTGTCGAGCGGGCCATCAAAGTTGACGATGCCGCGCCTGACCAGCAGCTGCTGGCCATAGGCTTCGAAGCGGGTGTCGCGCGTGGCGATGCTGCCAGTTGCCCTGAGTGCTTTACCGGGCCGGCTGCGCACGCGTAACTGGCCGGCCAGCCGGCCTTCCAGTCCGGAAGCACGCAAGAAAAATTGATCACCCAGATCGAGTGTGGCATCGAGATTGACTTGCAGGCCCGCCGCCTTGGGTTCTGTTTCTGTTTGGCTGATAATCACCACATCGTCGGCCAGACCGGGCATGCCTTTTTCCGGTTGCCTCAGGAATCCTACATTGGAGACGATCTTGCCCTGGATATCGAGCATGCGATCCTTGAGCCCGACCTGACTGTTGCCGGAAACGACAATCCAGCGTTCGGATTGCTGAACGAGTGGTAAATGATCCAGTTCGATAGTCAGCGTGCTTTGCTGAGTGCGGAAATTCAGATTACCCTGCATGTCCAGCTTGCCGGACTGGCGCGCCAGTTTCAGGTTTCTCAGTAAACGGTCTTTGGAGAGTTTCTCAAGCGGCGCGGTAAAATTCAGGGTATCCAGCTGGAGCGTCTCCTGATCGAGACGGATGGCCAGTTTGCCATCCTGCAAATGGAGACCCTCGTCCAGCAGCGTGACAGTCAGCGCTTCGCCTGAAATGTCGCCTTGCAGCGCCGGTTGTTCGAAAGTGCCTGCCAGCGCGACACGCGCCGCAAGCCGGCCACCGCTGCGTAGATTGTCGTCCAGCACCGGCCCCAGCCAGGCGAGATCGGGCAGATCGAATCGCAAATTGCCATTGAGCTGGGCATCCTGGGCGATTTCCCAGGCAGTGTCGGTGGGCTGCAAGGGGACGCTGATCTGAGCGCTGGTGTCGCCGATATGTTTGCCCCGGATGGCCAGCTGCCCGTTCAGATTGTTGCCTTCGGCCAGCACAGTGAGCGACAGTGTCTCCAGGCCGAGTGCAAACGGCGTCTCCAGCGGCAGCGCCAGATCTCCCCGTTCCCGCTGGATGCGCACGCGCCCGTTCAGTTGCTGGTCGGCCGCAAGCTGCCAGTTGCCACCCAGCCGGAGTGGTTCGAAGTCGTCGGCTGGCGCGTGGTTGGGCCGTAAGGTGATGTGGGTGAAAGCACCTTGCGTCGACCATTGCCGGGGTGTCCAGCGGGTCTCATGCAGATTGACCTCGCCATTGGCGACCAGTATCCGCGCGGCACCCAGTGTGACCAGCTCGGGACTGATCAGGACAGCAGGGCGGGTGGCCAGCTCGAACGGAACCGTACCCGTCATGGCCAGTTGCTCGATTGTGCCTCGCCACTGAAACGGTTGCGAGGCCTGGTCGTCGATGGACAAGCCGCCGCTGGCCTGGAATTGTGCCTGGGTCGAGGAATTGATATCACTCTTTAGCGACAACCTGTGCCGTGCCTGGGTGCCGGTCAGTTCGAGCGACAGCGTCTGGAAATAAGTTTCCGTCCCCATGCGATAGTCGCTTGCTTGCAGATCGAGTCCGATGGCGGTGCCGTGCAGACTGCCTTTGGCTTTGAGCTGGGCCAGCTGATGTGTGTCACGGAAATTGATGCGCTGCGCACCGAGATCAAATGCCAGGCCTGGCCGGTCGAGCTTGCCAGTGAGCGTGATGCGCGCATCGAGGTCGCCTTGCAACCCCACGCCCAGTTGCGCCAGGTTGGGGGCGGTCAGGGTGAGCAGCAGCCGGTCGTTTGCCTGTCCCAACTTGCCCTTCAGTTCAAGCCGGTTGTCGCCCAGGCGCAAGTGGGTGTCGCTCTGCAGACGCTGGGGGTGGTCCAGTTTCAGCGTGCCCTGGCCGGAGAGCGGCTGGTTGTCAAAATGGCTCGGTTTGATCGTGAAAGCCATGTTGGCCACCGGTTCGGGTGAGAGCTGGCCGGCCAGTTTGAAACCGGCGTTGAGATCCGAGCGGGGTGCATCGACGAAGGCAGAGACATCGAATTGCTTGAGCAAACCTTCGAAGGTGAAAGGCTGTGCCGCGTCCAGCTGCAGCCTGCCATGGCCGGACAGGCTGGAATCCCCGTGCACCAGTTTGAGGGTTTTAATCGTGACGGCCGCAGCGGCGTGCGAGAGTGTCATGTCCAGGTTGAGCCGCTGGGCCTTGTCGTGCAAGGTAATGTGTCCCTGTTGCGCGTTCGGGTCGCCGTCGAACTGTAGCTTGCCGGACAGCTTGGCCGGGCGCAGGCTGGTATCTAACATGGCTGGATTCAGCTGAGTGACCTGGATGTTTGCCGACCCCGATTGGTCCTCGATGCGCCATAGCAAGTTGCCGGACAGGCTACCTTTGGGACTGTCCTGCCCTGACAGCCTGATCGCGAGCGCATCCAGCGCGAGGGTTTCATCGCTGATGGCAAGCAGTGTGCGGAGTTCACGCAAGGGCAGCCCCTCCTGATCGAGCGGGCGGGCCATCGGGTTGTTGATATGCAAATGACCTTGCAGTTGTCCGGTTTCGTTTGTTTTCAGTTCGCTCTGCAAGCTCAGGTCGGCTTGTGGCAAATCCGGTGAGTAGCGGTGCGGATTCAATCCGCTTACTGCCAGATGGAGCGTCGACAGGGGCAACTTCGCAAACGGGTGCAGGCGCAGTTTGCCTTGTCCCGCCAATGGGCCATCCTTTATCGCAAGCATGACATCGGTTTGCGCCAGGTTGCCAGCCAGCCGCAGGGCGGCATGACTAGGCAAGTCGGTCTGGCTGCTTGCCCCCGGCCAGCTGTGCAGAACCAGTTGCCCGCTCAGATCGAAGGGTGCGTCTGCGCCGATCAGCAAATTGCCCGCAACCCGGGCCGACTCGTGTTCGAGCGTGAAGGTGCGCACGCGGTGCAAGCGGCCATCGCTTTCCAACCGCAAGGCTAAGTTGGTCAGGACAAGATCCGGTGTCTCGTTGCCGAGGGTAAATGTCCGCAACGACAGGATGCCAAGCTTGTCGATCGCGATGCCAAGCGGAATGCGCAGGCTTTCGGGCATGGCTGCTGGTTCCTCTTCTTCCGCCGGTACGGTGTGCAGCGCAACATCGCGGGCGGTGAGGGCTTCTATGACCCAATCACCCGTCAATAGGCGCTGCGGTTGCCAGCGGAAAGTCAGATCTTTTACCTGCACATACAGCTCGTCCTCCCGGTAGGCAATGGACTGGGCCTGGAGTGTCTGCAAACTGCCGCTCACCCCGGAAAAGGTCAGCGCGCCGCCGGTGGCACTGGAAGCCGTGGTCAGCAGCCACAGCAGGCCCGAGGGCGTATAGATCAGCCAGTATGTGCCGCCGACTAGCGACAGCAACAGCAGCATCAGGCCTGTCAGCAGCCATTTACGGAATGAACGCCGGGGTGCCGGCGTTTCGGGCGTATCGTTGTCGTGATTGTCGTTCATATCCGTATAGGTTTCTATACCATTTATTTAACGTCAACCGGCGCGGTGCGCAAGCGCACCGTCAAATCCTGACCACCGCCAGCAACCGCTTTGCATAACAAAAACCAGTGTACCGGTGCTCCCTATGCCTGTGGCAACACAGAATTCCAGATTTTTCGGTAACCATGCATTCCCACGTTGGACATGACATAGAGGAGGCAAGTTTAGAGCAGGCATTCCCAGGCAGCTTTTCAGAAGGCGACGGCGATCGAGAAATGAAAGCGCAGGGTGCCGGTATCATGCCGTCTGGCCAGATCCAGTGCAAACGGACCGGCCGGACTGCGCCAGCGCACGCCGCCGCCGTAGCCTAGCCCCAACTTGAAATCCTGCCAGCGATCGGTTGCATCACCGACATCGGTAAACGCGGCCGCGCCCCAATTATCCGTAAACCAGCGCACATACTCGAGCGTACCCGTGGCCATGGTGCGCCCGCCGACAATTGCGTTGCCTTCGCGGACCCCCAGACTCAAAAAGTCGTAACCGCGAATAGACTGGATGCCACCGGCCCGGAACAGGTATTCCTGGGGCAGCCCGTTGCGGGAAGACGCGAGGGTGTAGCCGACTTCTGCGCGCAGGTGCAAGGTGTCGCGCGCGCCGATTGGCCACCAATGCATGTGACGCGCGTAGCTGCGGATGAAATCGCGTTCCGACAGCGCATGACGGGTCCCACCGCCCAGACGCATTTCAGACGCATAGCCATTGCGCACATAGATCGGGTCGTCAATATTGCGGTAACGTCCCCAGAAATCCAGCGCCAATGTCTCGTTGACGGTGTTGGGCGCGCCAGCGGGCCGCCGTTCCTCACGCTGCCAGTTCAAACCCAGCTGCATCATAGAATTGACTGTGGTGCGAATCCGGGAGAAGTCGGCGCGCTGGTTGAAGGTCTTCAGGTTTTTGATGTCGGTCATTTCGACTCTGGCACCAAACGTATAGTGATAATGGTTGGCATCGGGCAATGTGTCCACCCGGGCTGAGAAAGTCTGACGTTTCTGCTCCAGACGCAACAAGCTGCCCAGGCTCCACGCGCGTCCCAGGAAGTTGTAATCGCGGTAGTTGATTTCGCCGCGTGCGCCATTGTTGGAACTATAGCCGACACCCGCCCCGATCCGCTTGGCGTGTGCTTCGATCAGGGTGATGTCGACAGGCACGGCTTCATGCAGAGCCGGGTCCGGCTCGATGGAGACAGCCACCGTGTTGAACAGAGGACTGTTTTGTAACCTTGCCTGGTAGGCGAGCAATTGATCCCGGCGGTAAGGATCGCCGCTGCGGAAAGGTACTTTAAGTTGCAGGATGTCCAGATCGTAGCGTTCCAGGCCGGTGGCCTGCAGATCCCCGAAACGGAAAGCCGGGCCAGAGTCGATCACGACATTCAAATATGCCTGGGCGGTTTCTGGGTCGACTTGCGCCTGGCTTTCAGTAATACGGGCCGCCGCATAATCCCGTTCCATGACACTCGACAATAAAGCGGTCTTGGCGTCTTCCCAGCGGGCGCTGCGGAAAACCTTACCCGGCGTGAGCGGCCAGTCATCGCGCAGTTTCTGGATGCGTGCGCGGCGTTCGGGAGTATCGTCCGCCAGATCGCCCAGGAATTCGATCGACAGGCTGGCGATCCGCGTGCGCGGGCCGGGTACGACATTCAGTTGATGGGGCTGGCCGGGTGCCGCGGGCGTGAACTCGATTTTCGGCGTGAAATAGCCCTCGGTTGCCAGCAGGCCGCTGATCTCCCGTGTGACCCTGCGCACGAAAATCGCCTTGCTGGTGGCGTCCGCAAAGGGTTGATCGGGAAAAGTAATATATTGCTCGATCAGCTTCTTGATCGAGGCGGGCGCGTCCAGTGCGATCAGAGTGGTTTTTTTATCCGGTGCCGGTTCTGGCTCTGCACAAGCTATTCCATAGCCAAGTAGGGAGAGCAGGCACCCGGGCAACAACCAGGTGATCCATAAAGCACGCCGCAATCGGTTATACGCGTTCGATATATTCACCAGTGTCAGTATGGATCTTGATTTTTTCTCCCTGTACCAGGAAGGACGGTACCATGACAACCAGACCGGTCTCCAGTGTCGCTGGCTTATAGGAGCTGGTGGCGGTTGCACCTTTCAGACTGGGTTCGGTTTCGACGACCGTCAGCACCACGCTGGACGGAAGTTGCACCCCGATCGGCCGGTCATTATGAAAATTGACCAGTAGATCGGTATTCGGCAGCAGATACTCGCTTTGGCCTTCGAGAAACTCCTGCGACAGACTGAGTTGCTCGTAGGTTTGTTGATCCATGAATATGTAGTCATTGCCTTCCTGATAGAGGAAGGTCATGGCGCGTGGCTCGACAATCGTGCGCTCGACTTTTTCATCGGTGCGGATGCGCTGATTGACCTTGGTCCCGCTTTCGATATCCTTCATTTCGACCTGCATGAACGCACCGCCACGCCCGCCGACATGAACATGATAACATTTCAGGATACGCCAGACACGCTTGTCCCATTCGATCAGATTGCCAACACGGATTTCAGTTGCGAGTATCCTGGTCATGATTTGCGAGCTGTTTCCTGCTTCGTTGAAAACGCCCATTCTACAACAAAAAATACCATGACCCAGTCCCCCCCGTTTCAACTGGATTGCCGCGATTGCCCGCGGCTCGCGCAGCATCTAAATGCCGTGCGCACTGCCCATCCCGATTATCATGCCCGGCCAGTCCCTCCGTTCGGTGATGCGGCAGCCCGGCTGCTGATCATCGGCCTCGCGCCGGGACTGCACGGCGCCAACCGCACCGGCCGGCCATTCACGGGCGATTACGCCGGCATTCTGCTGTACCAGACCTTGCACAAATTTGGCCTGGCCAGCCACAGCGAATCGGTTGCGGTGGATGACGGGCTGACGCTCTCCCATTGCCGGATCACCAACGCCGTCAAGTGCCTGCCCCCGGCGAACAAACCCGAGCCCGGGGAAGTCAAACGTTGCAACGCTTATCTCAAGGTGGAGCTGGAAGAATTCATCGCGAGAGGCGGCCAGGCCTGCTTGGCATTGGGCACAGTCGCGCATCGCGCCGCCCTGATGGCGCTCGGTCAACCGGCCAAAGCATTTCCTTTTGCTCATGGCGCAAGACATGCGCTTGCCAGTGGCCTTACGCTGTATGACAGCTATCATTGCAGCCGCTACAATACTCAGACCAGGCGCCTGACAGAGCCGATGTTCGAACAGGTGTTTGCCCAAATTTGCCAGGATCTGGCGATGACAAAATAACTTTTTCAGGAGAATGCACGATGCCTTATGTCAACATCCGGCTGGCCGGTACACTCAGCCGCGAACAAAAGCAGCAAATCGCCCAGGAAATCACCGATACCCTGGAGCGTGTCGCGAATAAACCCAAATCCTATACCTATATCGCCTTCGATGAGAAACCGCATGACAGCTGGGCGATTGGCGGCGAACTGCTGGGTGGCGACAAATAAGGGCTCGTTAATGAATAACTTGGGCATACGTTGTTGCGTATTCGGGAAAGATGCAAGGCGTGAGGCGAAGCCGAATGGTCGTTCCATTCGCAAGCCTCGCAACGCCGCAGATGCCCGAATACGCAACAACCCTTCGGGCTGGGGCCGCTTTTGGCGCATACCGGCGTTGCAAGCCACTTGTTGTGAATGCACAACGGCGTGTCTTGCGCCTTGATCTGCGCCAAAAGCGACCCCAGCGTATGCTCAAGTTATTTATTAACGAGCCCTAACGATAGGCACGCCTTGTCCGAAAACAGCTTCGACGGCAAAGCCTTTGTCCTGACCCTCCCGGCCCAGCCCGGTGTTTACCGCATGCTGAATGCGGCCGGCGACGTGATCTACGTGGGCAAGGCGATCGACCTGCGCAAGCGGGTCGCCTCCTATTTCCAGAAATCGAACCTGTCGCCACGCATCCAGTTGATGGTGTCGCAGATCACCGCGATCGAGTCGACCGTCACGCGCTCGGAAGCGGAGGCGCTGATACTCGAAAACAACCTGATCAAAAGCCTGGCCCCGCGCTATAACATCCTGTTCCGGGACGACAAATCCTATCCTTATCTGGTGCTGACCCGGCACGACTTTCCCAGGCTGGCGTTTTACCGCGGCGCGCTGGACAACCGCAACCAGTATTTCGGGCCGTTTCCCAACGCGGGCGTGATCAAGTCCAGCATTCAACTGCTGCAGAAAGTATTCCGCCTGCGCACCTGCGAAAATTCGGTGTTCGACCACCGCACCCGACCCTGCCTGCTCTATCAAATCAAACGCTGTAGCGGGCCATGCGTTGGCCTGGTGACGCCGGAGGCTTACCAGGAAGATATCAGAAGCGCCACCTTGTTCCTGCAAGGCAAGCAAATGGAAGTGCTGAAAACCATCGAAACGAAAATGCTGCAGGCGGCCAAGGCGCAAGACTATGAGCAAGCCGCATTGTTCCGCGATCAGATGCAGGCGTTGCGCAAAATCCAGGAAAAGCAGTTTGTCGACAGCAGCAAGGCGCTGGATGCGGATGTGATCGCCTGCGTCGCCCAAGCGGACGGCAGCCATATCGCCGTCAATCTGGTCATGATTCGCGGCGGACGCCATCTAGGCGACAAGACATTTTTCCCGAAAAACGTACAGGGGCACGACACCGCCGCCGTGCTGGAAGCCTTCATCGCACAGCACTACCTCAACCGCAGCGTCCCGACGCTGATCATCCTGGGCGAAAAAATCCAGGTAGCGCTGTTGCAGACACTGCTATCCGAACAAGCCGGCCATAAAATCACCCTCACCACTCACTCGGTCGGCGAGCGGCGCAAATGGCTGGACATGGCGACCCAAAACGCGCAACTGGCGCTGCAGCAAATGCTCACCCGCCAGGCCAGCCAGGAAGAGCGCCTG
>NZ_JBEUDO010000077.1:0-9121 GCF_050584665.1 Nitrosomonas sp. ANs5 | reverse complement strand
AAAACAATTGGTTGTTAATTTTAAATCTCAAACGATCGTAAGAAATACTTTTTGAGTAAGCCCTAAATATGGGATAGGTTTGGTGGATCACAATAAATAAGGTTTCATCGTGCACCTCATTGCCGTATTTTGCACTTTCGGGCGCCTGGGCATTCAGGATTTTAGGCAATTGCAGATAATCTCGGTAGTAAAGCGGAGGATGAATCTTCATGCAGACCCTTACCTGAACAAATTGACCAATCGGAATCTCTACAGAGCGCGGTGCATAAAATGCACCCTTACATTCAGTGGCAGTCGCAACAATCTGGATAAGCAACCATCCATCAAAAACAGTAAACGCGAGTCAGTAATCAACAATCCTGATATCATGATTCCTGGAACTTCCCCAGGCATCGAAATTTTTTATATTAGAAAACAACGACATAGAACGCCAGCCCCCCTTTTCGACGAGCTCCAACAACGGTAAAATGACTTCCACTGGCGCATGACGTAAATCAATCTTCTTCCGCAATTGCCAATAGGATTTAGCGAACAATTCCGCGCCTTCCATAATCGCACTGACACTTGAAACTAGATCGGATACATCGGCCCTGCCAGGATCTTCTATCGGAACAATGCTCGCCTCAGTTTCCATCCAACCAATAATGGAATGGTGGGGAGCGGAGAAAAAACACTCTACAAGAACCCGGTCACGGTAAATTCGAGAAATCAGATCTGGCGCTAATTGGCAAGATGCCATCATCGAAATCATTCGATATGACTGCTGACGGCTAACACACTCGGGTTTATCTGAAAGTGAAAAATAATACCCTATTATATCCAGATCAATCAGGCCTTTAATTGCTCGTTCAAAAGCTTCCTGGGTCGTTCCATTCCAGCCAATATCAACCAGCGCCACCCGGCATCCGTCTGAAATACCCAGCTCAATTAACTGCCTGAATAATATTTTCCGGTTTCTTCGGCAAACTTTCAGAATTTCCCATCGATACGCCCAAAGGAATCGAACAATCGTATGGCGGGTTTTCAGTGAAAATCGAACTTTATCCCCGACGCCTAACTCGGCCATCATCCTGGCCGAAGGAGGGGTCACCCCGATTCTTTCCAGTATCTCATAAGGTGCCAGCCCATCCGCACCAGAGACGAGAAATGGAATAAAATTTGCAAAATTCTTATCTGTCATTGCCGCCATATTGAAGGCAGTCCGCGAACCGTAGAAATAATGATGCTCTGGAAGGGACGCACCATCTACTAGCTTGGCCAGACGATTCAATATATAGCCGTCTCTGGACATAAAAAGCACATGATCCACATTGTCCAGTTGGGCACGTTCGACGATCCAATCAAGGAACCCAACGGCAGCAGGTCCCCCATAACGAAAACCCAGGTCTTTGTACGAATCTGGTGTCACCTTTGATCCATACGTTCGTATCAAAGCCCTTGCGATCGAAGCAGCGGGAGACGACACACCGACAGCAGTAACGGGTTTGCGGGTTTCACGATAAAGAAACGCCCGCATGCCTTTCCTTTTTGCCTGCGCCTCGTCTGATACAGGATTATCGCCAATATGCAGGAAACGATCAGGATTTTTACCTACTGCCTTGACGACAAAATCGAACAATTCGCCTGTATCCCGCTTGGTTGCATTGCATTCAGAAGAAACGAATACCGGCACTTCAGGCAATCCGTGTCGTTGAAGACACTCCAGGAAGAATTTTTTCGGCAGATACATATCCGATATCACCAAAACGAATTTCCCGCTAGTGATAGCTTCACAAAAAATCGAAGTCAGTTCATCATTCGGTTTCAAGATATCAAGCTCCACTGCATATTCCGCTTGCATCAGCTTAGAAGCAGGCACCCCCACTCTATCAAAACAATCGTAAATATCACTCAAACTGATTTCTCGACGCCCGCTGGCATGCATTCGCCGGAATGCTTCAGCTTGCGCAGCTTTTCGAAGTACGCGGAACTTCGCTAACCCGAAGCGTGCACCGACAATATCGAAAACATCTTCCGGATCACAAAGCGGCCTCACGAATAAAGTATCGAAGAAATCGAATGAAACAGCATCGGCTTCATGAATCGATCGCCACAGCGCATCCGCATTGAAATGCTTATTCCAGGTGGGAGGTTGCTTGGTCATGTCGTTATATACACCTCATCCCATTACTAACCGACAGCAAGCTCAAAATTGATCCCGTTTGGATGAAGATTTGGATTATGAAATGGGTCATATTGAAAATATCGGGAATGCAGCTTATAGAGCCTTTGCTTATCTTGCATGAGACGTGTATGTTTCTGCGGATCGTCATGGTCCAGCCCGCGGCTGGCAGACTCAAAATGAATTAGTTGGACAACCGGAACCACAACATTGTAATAGCCTGACTCATACAACCGTATGCACAGTTCCACATCATTATAGGCAACAGGAAACGACTCATCAAAACCGCCTACCGCCAAAAACTTATCGCGCTGAATCATCAGGCAGGCGCCCGTCACCGCCAGCCAGTTGTATTCCAGCAGATTCCTCATAAAGTAGCCAGGATTGCCTTTAGGCAAATGAAGAAAAGCGTGGTTAGGGCCCGATTCAAGGTTAAGTATGCCAGCATGCTGAATCTCTTTTCCGCCCGGATAAAGGAGCTTGGCGCCGACTGCGCCAACATGAGATAATTGTGCATACCCTCCCATCCGTTCCAGCCAGTCGCTGCTGCAAACTTCGGTGTCATCGTTCAGGAAAAGCAACAATTCGCCCTTTGAATACCCAACTCCAATATTGTTCAATTGTGAAAAATTAAAGGGTGCATCATGACGGAAAACTTTTACTTGTGGATGTGTCTGCGATACTTGGCATAAATACGAAACTGTTTCCAGTTCAACAGATCCATTATCGATCACGACAATTTCGTAATTCTTGTACGAGGATTTGGCAAGAATGGAATCCAGACAATGACGCAGCACCTCATGGTTGTCCCGGCTAGGAATTACAATGGAGATCAGTGGCGTTCCTACCAAATCATAGCGCACCCTGAAATACCCAGGAATCTGTTCAACGGGTTCCATCCTGCCAGATTGTCCCCGTCGGGTCAGGGCGTCCTGCCTGGTCCGCTGGGAAGCTTCCAGTACATAGGGCTTTGCGGACATGTCAGAGGCAACCGAGGTCGGAATAATACGCCAATGATAAAGCACCTTGGCAATATGGCTGATTCGATTCGTTCGCTCTGTCAATCGCAGTACCAAGTCCCAATCCTGACAGCCGTCATATTTTGATTTCAACCCACCGAGCTCGCGAAGAAGATTCGTACGCATGCAAGCAACATGACAGGTGTACATAGTGCTCATCATGGTGTCAGGTGACCAGTCCGGCTTGAAATGCGGCTCTACAAAACGGCCCTCGGGACTGATCTTATCTTCGTCCGAATAAATGAAATCTGGGTTATCGCGGTCGATACAGCATGCCAGTTCATACAAACAATCCTCCGTCAGCGTATCATCGTGGTCGAGAAATACCACATAATCTCCACTTGCTTGGGCGATTGCCGCATTACTGGCCGCAGAGATGCCGGCGTTCTCTGCCAAGCGCTCACACCGGATTCTTTCGTCCACAAACGAAGTCAGTGCGCGCTGCGTTTCTTCAGAGGAGCTTGCGTCATCCACCAGAATCAGCTCCCAGTCGGAATACCATTGTGCCAGTACCGAATCCACAGCCTCATGCAACAAACTTGGCGGCGTATTGAATACAGGCATCACCAATGAGAACCGGGGGCGTCTTCCCAAAGATTCGATTCTTTGCGTAATATCTTCCGGTCGACGTGGTGGCACGTAGGTATATCCTTCGGGATGATCGGCCAGACGATACGAATTTGCAGTCGGATCCCACACAACCGAAATACCTGACGGACTGCTGGTGTCAACAACCGCTGAAGCATGGCTTGCCTGCAAACGCATTTTTACGCCGGCCAAACCCTCATCGCGTAACATCTTTGCGCTTCTTCGCAAGGCACTATTCCAGCCGTACTGATTTGTGTAACGCCGCAGAATACCTAAAACGACCCTGGCCTGGCGCACTTGGCGCCCAACCAGACGTAACGGGGTGGTAACACGCCAGCTTCGTGAACCATACACCTCTTCCAGAATCCTACGAAGCCTGTCTAGTTCAGCCTCTTTTTCGTTAAGCTGTTTAGTGCCATGATCATAACGTTCATTAAAATTTTTCGCCTGTTCCGTCAACTCCTGTTCTCTATCACTTAACTCACGTTTTAAGCTTGTGATCTGTCCCTGCAACACTGGTACGTCAGCAGCCTGCCGCTGCGCTTCACCTAGTGCAAAAGCCCGGCTTATCAATGTCACTAACTGCATGTCGGACCAATGCGTTTTAGCCCAACGCAGGAAAGGCAACAGCGACAGACGAACCTGCGCTTCGTCACCTGTCACGCCAAAACCTCCTCCATGATAGATACGATAACAGGCTGTCATCTGGTCTGCTCGCACCAATGGTCCGAGCTTCGCTACTGATAACCAGAAAGCCCAATCTTCAAAAGCGTCGAGAGAATCAACAAAGCGGCATCCGGCTTCTAACACCCGTCTGCGGAACAATACGGAATGGATTGGCAGAGTGTTTTCGTAGGCAAGGCGGATTGGATCAAACTGTGAATCAAATTGCCGCACCTCCACCCAACTCTCACTCTCACGACGTAATGCGGAAACCTTGCAATAGGCTGCGACAGCCTGCGGATTTTGTTGCAATACAGCAAGCATTCCAGACACATGCCCAGGCAAAAACCAGTCATCGTCATCGAGCAGTCCGATAAAATCACCGGAAGCGGTTTCTAGCCCTTCATTGGCAGCTGTAGAACGGCCCCGATTCACATCGAAGGTAATGTATTGCCAATGTCTGATGGAACCAACGCATGACTGCTCCACCAGTGTGCGCACATCAATCCCACCATCGTTGACTACCACCACTTCAATATTCGGCCAAGTTTGCGCAGCAACCGATCGGATTGCAACCTGCAATGTTTCAGGACGGTTGCAGGTCCTGATTACAATGGAGACAAGCGGATTATTGACTCCAAGTGCTGGTGGATCCAGCCGGGGCAACAAGCCACTAACCCACATATCCAGCAATGGACGATCTTCTTGTGGCCAAATATAGAATCCCTCGGCATGCGACACGGACCGAGGCAGAAATGTAGCACGGGCACAATTCAAGGCAAGTACCCGGTTAGTGGAAATATGGTCATTTTGACGGGAGGCATACACTGCCATGATCTGAGCCTTTTTATCCACTACCTCGGTGATATCAACCAATCGATTCACCATCCCCTGAATACCCACCTCATACCCAATTGGAAGAGCTGAAAAACCAGTGCGCCGTAAAGCCTCCCATGCCAACTCGGAAGCCAGTTGGTAATTCGAATTCGACCGAGATGCCCCCCCGGGCATAGGAAAAAATACTGCGGCAAAATCCCCCTCGCTGATTAGCTGCGCGAATTGCTTTATCAAGTCCTCGTCAGCTGCCTGACCATAATTGGATCGTGGCCAGAACATAGGCTTAATGCTACCCAGTAACTCACCTGCTCTCAGCGCTTCTACTTGCTGATCGCTCGCAGCAGCATCGTCTTCCACGCTTTCATCCTCGTCGGTCAGAATAACAACAGAAACAAACCCGCCCGTCGAATTGGCCTGTAGAATACTGCCGCCCATCCAGAAAGTTTCGTCGCCAGAATGAGGTGCCAACACCAACCAGCGCCCCTTTGGCAAGTGAGTGCTTTTCAAAGAAAATAAACCTTGTTCAATAACTCTATTTCTTGCTGCCATATCCTACCCTACCCTACCCTACCTAAATCAATTCTAATAACCCATACAGAAAACTGTGTATTTTATCTCACGAATTCCCACTTATCTCCTCTCCAACGCTCATTATGGGCATGCTGAAGCGCCGTGGCCATCTAAGGGATACTCGCTGAAGCTTTTACCGTTCCACTGTCCGGTAGGCAAGGATAGCACAGGCATATAGCGGCAATTATTTGGAATAACATTCCTGCCACGAGCCTACCTGCTCCGTTGCAAATAGCACACATGCCACTCCGACCTGATTGCTTACAGGTTAAAATCATCGTAATCACTGATTCCGACAGTAGCTTCAGTATTTACTTACTTTCGGAGTTCATTTTTCATCTAAAGCTAGAGATATCACGTTGATTTATGTGTTTGGGATTTATATCTCTGATTTTTTTGATAATCTTCAGCTTAATCGTTAGATGTTGGATCTGGATACAATGGTGATAATGCGTTACAGAGAACAAGAGGGTGTGGTACGGGGCACAATCCACGCAAACCCGAACGCCTCTCGCACCATCCTTTAATGGTTTTCGTAGCTGATGCGCGGATGATCGCCAATCTCTGGTTGCGTCCTGATGATAGCCATAGTGGGAATAGCGTGCGGGCTTTCCTGGATGATACGCTAGACAAACTGGGTGGCCAAGCGAGTAGTGTTATTGCGGGCGGATACTGGGCGACTGAAGCTGCTATGTTAGCGGTTATGCTGGCTTGCAACCTGATGCACTTGTTCCGTCAAATTGTATTGAGAAATCTGGGATAAGTAGTGTCTGCCCGAAAACCAATTATTTAATTATGAAATTAGTGCATTTGTCACCGTAATCCACCGTAATCGAAATTTATTGCCAAAATGGCAATATGGGCGATAAAAAACGGCAAGCCCGGAAAAATTCCGTTTGCCCATTCCTGTCAATTGACCTCAAAGCGGAATTTTTATCTGGCTGCGCAGAAGTGGGTGCTGAATTCCTGAGTAAGCTCTAATTACTCTCAATTTTCCCATTTCTGCAGTGACCAATCTATTGCGGATTTTCCACTCCAAGTGACCTGATTGGTAATTATCGGATTTATCCTAAGAGGAGGAGTTCGCACAATCCAACCTTCGGGAGAAATGAGATGAACATATGCATGCAAGTCTTGCTTTGGAGGACCAGTAATATCTAATCCAAATGACAATTCCCCGGAAGGAGGGAGAGGTATCATGTCATATTCACGAACATAAAAATAAAAATTTCCGTCAGTGCCTGAGAATTTCCAGCGTAGCAGCTTACGCGCTCCCTGATCTTCAATTTCAAGTAAAACACTTAGGGAATAGTCTGCACCGGCTGCGAGTTGAGAACGAAAGCTATTGATATGATCACGATAGCGTTCTTTTCCCATTTGCAAGATACATTGGCACTGTTCATTGAATTGATAAACTTCTGATCCCACTTTTTCCCCCAGTTCCTTGAGTTCTTCTTCGTCTCGTAGAAATACTGGCGGATTTTCCCGACCCAAAATAATATTTGCTTTTTGCATAGAGTCAAGGTAACCAAGACGTGCAAAATGAAACGGTAATAATATCTTATCCTCATTTTCTTCTATCAGAAAGCGATTTTGCTGCTCCATCACTTTCGCCATATTCGCAATTTGAAGAGCTATTTTCTGCTGAGAGAAAACCAGGGCTGCTATTATTATTAGCAAGGTCATGGCATGTAGCCTATTTGGATTTGCAAGCCATGCTAATAGGACGGCTAATGTCCAGCTAACAAAAAATAAAAGCCGTGATGATTTAGAATCAATGAATCCAGTCTGTAGCATTAGCAAGATCGGAATAAAAACAACGACCAAGCCAATCATTAGTAAAAACAGATTAAACTGCTTTTTCCGAATAAAAATTGCAATTAGCACAGAAATGCAAATATAAGTGACAATGAGCTTTCCGCTCCATCCGCTACCAAACAGACTAGATATTAACCCGGCTAAAATATCGATGGTTGTGAGTGTGCCTGCCGGAGGTGGATTGCCATACCCACCAATACCTTCAAGAACTGCTATTCGGTAAACTGTGTAGACTAAAGCCACTAAGATAGCTAACCAAGCGTGACGCAAACGCGTTTTCCAATCGTTTTCTGGGAATAAAATCAAAAAGGCAATAATGGGTACATACAGCTCTTTACTCAAGCAGGCCATAGCATAAAAGCCAGCGGCAAACAAAGAAAAACTGACTCTGTCCTCACGAACACCCCGTGCAAAAAAATAAAATGCCAATACTGAAAAAAATAGCCCATAAGCGTAATGACCGGTCATCAACATCTGTCCTATCGCTCCCGTTGCAGGCATGGCAAGAAATAAGGCTGCCCCCATTAGAGCAGATAATGGAACTATCCATAAACGCAATAAGTAAAATGTCGCTACGGACGTCAACCACAGGATGAACAATAAATGAGCATAATGCCCTGCCGGATTCAGGCCAAAAAGCGGTAAGCCCATTTCATAGAACAATGCATTCCATGGTGTAATATGTGCCCACGACTGCTCGCGCATGATCTCTGGTACAAAGAAGTACTGCCACGGGGAATAGAGAGCAGCGAAATATAAATGCGGCCCATCATCATAACGCCACCCCCCTGATAAAGCGCTATGATGCAGCCCTAAACAGAGGGTTGCCAAGAGAGTAGCTGCAACGGCAGGGCGAGTTAGAGCGCGCTCCCAATGTAGGAGATCAAGCTTTAGTCCACAATTTTCCATGTCCAATGCCTATGAGCAAGAAAAGTAAGGAGTGGAAGAAAAACAAAAGACAGCAATACACCAGCGAGATAGTGCCATTGCAGATTTTCACTTATGGCAATAGCAAGCAAGGAGACAAATAATCCCAGCAAGGATACTGTTAAAAAGCGCATATAGCGTTGGCGAGTGGCTGCTGCCCGAAATGACCAGCGACTATTTGCCCAGAAAGAAAAAAGATTAGCTGTTATAAAAGCTACGCCATTAGCAGGTATAGGATGGACTGAGAACAATTCAACCAATCCAGTAATCACCAAAAGGTGAAGTAACGTGTTTACCACGCCAATCAGAGAGAAGCCAGTAAATTGACGACTAGTTTTTCGGTTAAATATCCTGATTTCTTTGACCATAGCGCTGCCTGACGATATATACTGGCCGTTGCTTACTCTCACTATAAATTCGCCCAATGTATTCACCTAGCACGCCAATTCCCATCAATTGAATGCCGCCTAGGAAAAGTATCGCCGCTAACAATGAAGCATAACCAGGCACATCAATTCCAAATGCAAGAGTTTTAATG
>NZ_JBEUDO010000076.1:0-9290 GCF_050584665.1 Nitrosomonas sp. ANs5 | reverse complement strand
TAACTCAACCAGCCTCGCCCTCGCTACGATCGCTATTTTCGGACAGCCTCCTATGCCTGCACCTGAAAGTTGCCCAATTTTAATCTGAAGGACCAGTAAGCATTCCATGGTGTCATCACGCAGCAAATTACTTCCGCTTGTGGCAGATAATGCTGATTCCGAGACCTGGCTGAATGAACTGACGACACAATTCACGCCAGACGAGATCGAACAGCTGCGCCAGGCCTGCGCGCTGGCAGCACCGCTATACGGTACGCAACATACGCTGACCGGCACATCCTTACTGCAACATGCGATGGGCGCGGCCTCCATACTCATCGGCATGCGCATGGATGCTGAAACGATCGCGGCCACTTTGTTGCACGCGGTGCCCGAATATCTGGATGACTGGCAGATGCAGATCCAAAGCCAGTTCGGCGCCAATGTTGTCGGACTGGTCGAGGGGATTTCACGCATGGAACAGATTCGTCAGTTCAGCGAAATTGAGCAGTTGCATGCACTGGATCATGCGGGCGACCAGGCGCAGCAGATCGAAAGCTTGCGCCAGATGCTGCTGGCCATGGTGCAAGACATACGCGTGGTGTTGATTAAACTGGCCGAGCGTACCCAGACCTTGCGCCACCTCAAGGGCGCCAGCCCTGAGCAACAGGTGCGCATCGCCCGCGAGACACGCGGGATCTTTGCGCCACTGGCCAACCGGCTGGGGGTCTGGCAAATCAAATGGGAGCTGGAAGATTTTGCGCTGCGTTATTTGGAACCGCAGCTCTATAAGGAAATTGCCCGCTTGCTCGATGAGCGGCGCGTGGATCGCGAACAATACATCGAGGATGTGGTCGCTCAACTTAGGCAGGTGCTGCAACAGGCTGGCATCCAATGCGAGCTCAGCGGGAGACCCAAGCATATTTACAGCATCATCAACAAGATGCGCCGCAAGCATCTTGAATTCAGCGAACTTTATGATATTCGCGCAGTACGTATTCTGGTGGATGATATCAAGGACTGCTACGCGGCGCTGGGTCTGGTGCATCACTTGTGGCAGCCGATTCCCGGCGAGTTCGACGACTATATTGCGCGCCCCAAGAGCAATGGTTACCGCTCGCTGCATACGGCTGTGATCGGCCCGCGTGGCCTGGCGCTCGAGGTACAGATCCGGACCCACGATATGCATCATCACTCCGAATTGGGCGTGGCAGCCCACTGGCGTTACAAGGAAGGGGGCCGCCGGCCGGATAACAAATTTGATGAGAAAATCGCCTGGTTACGTCAGATTTTGGCGTGGAAGGACGAAATCAGCGAAGGGGGCGATTTGCTCGAGCAGTTCAAGAGCGAGTTGTTCCAGGACAAGGTTTTTGTCCTGACGCCACAAGGGAAGGTGATTGATTTGCCCAAGGGCTCGACGCCCATCGATTTCGCCTATGCGCTGCATACCGACCTCGGTCATCGCACACGCGGCGCCAAGATCAACGGCAGCATTGTGCCACTCAATACGCGGTTACAGAATGGCCAGCGAGTGGAAATTCTGACTACCAAAACCGGTGCGCCCAGCCGTGACTGGCTCAATCCCGCGCTCGGCTATTTGCAGAGCCCGCGCGCGCGCGCCAAGGTGCGGCACTGGTTCAAATACCAGCACTTCGAGGAACATGTGGCCAGTGGCCGGACCAAACTTGACCGAGAACGTCATCGGGCCGGAGTCGCGAGCGTGAATCAGGAAAAACTCGCGCAGAAGCTGCATTACAACCGGCTTGAAGACTTGCTTGCCGCCATCGGCCGGGGAGATGTCAGCGAACACCAGCTTGCGCTCGCCATCCAGGAAATGACACCACCCAAGGCTGAGCCAGCCGTTCCAGCCTCGACAGCCAGACGCACGTCGTCTCCTTCATCATCACCGGGTATTATCGTCGAAGGCGAGAGCAACCTGCTTACCACTCTAGCCAAATGTTGCCGGCCGGTACCGCCGGATGCCATTGTTGGTTATGTTACCCGCGAGCGCGGCGTCACCATCCATCGCCAGTCCTGTGCCTTCGTTGCCCGCCTGCCAGAAGAGCGGCGCAGCCGCTTGCTGCAGGCGTCATGGAGTATGGGTGGCAATCACGTTGCCAGTGTTGAGATCGAAGTGGAAGCGCGTGACCGCCAGGGCCTGCTGCGGGATATTAGCGACTTGTTCGTGCGCGAGAAGGCCAATGCCACCAGGGCCAACATGCTCAGCCGCGGTCATCTGGCGATGATGCTGTTCTCGCTGGAAATTACTGATCTGGACCAATTGCGCCGCCTGCTGGCACAAATCCAGCATGTGCCGGGTGTGATTGCGGCGCGGCGACGGGAATGGTGAACGGTCAGTGATCTTCCGGCCATGCCATGTTTGATTGGCCGAGCCGCCTTGCGTATAGTTGACGAGTCATTTTCAAGAAAATATAAGTTAATGAAAGTAAACATAAATTATGATAAATAAACAACAGGCCCAGCATCTGCTGGATTTTATCGACAATAGCCCAAGCCCATGGCATGCGGTCGCCTTGATCGAAGCGGCCATCAGGGATTTGCAGTTTGTCAGGCTCGATGAAACCGATAAATGGCAGCTGCAAGCAGGCGGGCGCTATTATGTGGTGCGTGATGATTCATCGATCGTGTTGTTCGTCCTGGGGCGAAAAACGCCTGCTGAAGCGGGTTTCAAGATTGTTGGCGCACATACCGACTCACCGGGGTTCCGCATCAAACCGGCCGCTGCAACCGTTGCCGATGGCCTCGCCAGACTCGGTGTCGAGATTTACGGCGGGCCGATACTCGCTACTTTCACCGACCGCGATCTGAGCCTGGCTGGTCGGATCAGTTACCTTGACGAGCAGGCGCAGCTTGCGCACAAACTGGTACGATTCGAGCAGCCGTTGCTGCGCCTGCCGAATCTTGCGATTCACATGAACCGGGGCGTCAATGAAGAGGGCCTCAAGCTGCACAAGCAAAACGAGCTGCCGTTATTGTTTGCCCAATTAACCAGCGAACAATTGCCGCAGCCATATTTTCTGTCACTGCTGGAACAGGTGACAGGTATCGGGGCGACGAAGATACTATCCTGGGATCTGGCGGTATACGATACCCAGAAAGGTGCTTTCTGGGGCGCCAATCAGGAGTTTTATGCCGACAGCCAGATTGACAACCTGGCCTCCTGCCATGCCGGATTGCAAGCTTTACTTGATGATGCAGTGCTCGGCCAGACCGATGGCACGCTGGTCTGTGCATTTTTCGATCACGAAGAAATCGGCAGCGAGAGCCATATCGGCGCGGCCGGCAGCTTTCTGACCGATATCCTGCTGCGCATCGGCATGGCGGTTTCATCGGATCGTGAAGAAACGGCGCGTGCATTGGCCCAAAGCTTTCTGGTCAGTGTGGATATGGCGCATGCCTATCAGCCCAACTTTCCGCAGGCCTATGATGCGGATCATAAAGTGTTTGTAAACCAGGGACCGGTCATCAAATCGAATGCCAAACGCCGCTACAGCTCCGAGAGTGTCTCCATCGCGCAATTCATTTGCTGGTGCGATACGGCGGGCATTCCCTATCAGCACTATTCCCATCGCTCGGACCTGCCCTGTGGCAGCACGATCGGACCGATTGCTTCCGCGAAGCTCGGCATACGCAGCATCGATATCGGCTGTCCGATGTGGGCAATGCACAGCGTCCGGGAGAGCGCCGGGGTGCAGGATCATGCATACATGATCCGGGTGCTGAAACAGTTCTTTACTGATTGATTCCGTTAAACACGCTGGATGGCATTGCAATGCCTTTGAATAAAATAAGCCGCTCTCCAATTTACAGCGGGATGCATGTAGCGCGTGATAATTCCCCGTCATTTTTATTGGTTTTGATAACCACGAATACACACTAATGATTCAGTGGTGATGTTCACGTGGATTGAGTTTGGTCATGCGAAAAGGAGAAGGTGCGATAGCCGGTCAAATTACGGGTGAAACACAATCGAAGTGGTTTTTCATTATTCGTGTCTATTGGTGTGCATTCGTGGTTTTATTTGTAGCAATCAGTTGAAAAGGAGGTTGCAATGCCAAGTACCGCAGAGCAAGTGCGCGATATCAGCGCTGATATATGGAATGATGTGCATTACATGATAAGTGCCTGGAGCCAGATTATCCGCCTGCGCTTCCATTACCAACCATCTTCCTGTCATATCCGGCACCGGGTAAGCTGGCTGGGCCTTATCCACCAATATAATTATTTGGAATGGGATGGGGAGGGCACGATGACGCTCTATCATGGTTTCAACCCTATTGCCATGAGCAGGTTCGAGATACAGCCACGGCTTGACGGCAAGATCGTGATCGAAAATTGAATACTTTCGTTGCCTGGCAATTCATCCTGTCTGTTCGGCATATATGCCATTATTTGCATGGAATAACAGAGGGTTGTATGGTTGTGCCAGCACTCGTCTCGTGCATGTCCAGCGCCAAAACGGTATAATCCCTGCTTTTTTATATAAGCAAGAGGAAGCTGAATGCATAGCGGCACAACCCTTACCCAATTTATTATTGAAGAGCAGCGCCACATCGCAGGGGCCACCGGCGATTTCACCGCATTATTGAACGATGTCGTAACCGCCATCAAGACGATTTCCAATGCGGTCAACAAAGGTGCTTTGATCGGCGTCATGGGTTCGCTGGACACTGAGAATGTACAAGGTGAAACACAGAAAAAGCTGGACGTGATCACCAATGACATCATGATTCGTAACAACGAATGGGCGGGCCACCTGGCAGGCATGGCGTCGGAGGAAATGGACAACGTCTATTCAATCCCGACCAAATATCCGCTGGGCAAATATCTGCTGGTGTTCGATCCACTGGATGGTTCCAGCAATGTCGATATCAATATTTCCGTCGGTACCATTTTCTCCATCCTGCGTGCGCCGGTGCCCAATCGTGCCGCGGCTAAAGAAGACTTTCTGCAACCCGGTGTGAAACAAATCTGTGCGGGTTATGCCCTGTATGGTTCTTCGACCATGCTGGTGCTGACGACTGGCCATGGCGTGAATGGCTTCACGCTGGACCGCGATATCGGTGAATTCATTCTCACCCATGAGGATATGAGGATTCCCGCCGATACCAAGGAATTCGCCATCAATGCTTCCAACCAACGCTTCTGGGAAGCGCCCGTGCAGCGGTATGTGGCGGAATGCCTGGAAGGCAAGACCGGTCCGCGCGAGCGTGACTTCAACATGCGCTGGATCGCCTCGATGGTGGCGGAAGTCCACCGGATTCTCACACGCGGCGGGATTTTCATGTATCCGCGTGATACCCGAGACCCCAGCAAGGCTGGCAAGCTGCGCCTGATGTACGAAGCCAACCCGATGAGTTTCATTGTCGAGCAGGCGGGCGGCAAGGCATCGACCGGTTACGAGCGTATTCTTGATGTCGAACCGACCGATCTGCATCAACGTGTACCCGTGATTCTCGGTTCGAAGAACGAGGTCGATGTCGTGGTTGGCTACCATAGCGCACCCAAGGCCGAATGACATAACATGCCTGAACCATTTTCAGTAATGCTTCAGGCATAACGGCTACGCCGTCACGGCGAATACTAGGAGGCTGTCCGAGAATAGACTGATCTACTGCGGACGAAGCTGGCTGGCCGGATTTTCCGATCCTTTTCGTTAAATAGAACCACTATTCGCCTCAAATGATCGAAAAATCCCGCTCAGCCAGCTTCGCTCTCGCTACGATCGCTATTCTCGGACAGCCCCCTAGCAGGCGAGCGGGCAACCAGTGCGATGCTGACCGCACGCACAGAGAGTCGCATCACAAGCTGCCGTGACGGTATCTTCCGGCGAGCCGTGCTCCTTGCATGGCTCCCTTACGCCGACGGAGTCCGCTAGCTTTTCCGCAGACTGCAGCACCCCGTCAAAATCCATGCATGTCTAAACCCCGATCAAAAGCGCTAAAGCCGCGATATTAATGAGATCAGTTAACCGGATGTCATCTTAATATGGCCGCTCCGACCAGACTAACAGGGAGAGGATATGTCCGATTTTCCAGCTTCGATCGCAACCCTGGCAGAAACAATCGATGATGTCATTCAGCAGCTGACAGCAATTGTCGACTGGTCAAAGCAGAACAACTCCCGGATCGGCTATTTTGCCGCGCTCTACCGGAAAGTCACCATTCAGGTCAAGAAAGGGATAGAGCAAAACTTTTTTGACGATGGCCCGCGCATGGAACGGCTGGATGTGATTTTCGCCAATCGCTATATCCATGCCTGCTACCAGTACCAGACAGGACAATCGCCTACCCGGTCCTGGATATGTGCGTTCGACCAGACCGAACGCTGGTGGCCGATTGTTTTACAGCATTTGCTGCTGGGCATGAACGCCCACATCAATCTCGATCTTGGTATCGCCGCGGCGGAAACGGTGCCCGCCGAGGAACTGTCCGGCTTGAAAGGTGATTTCGATAAAATCAATCAGGTCCTGGCCAGCCTGGTGGGGGATGTGCAGGATGAATTGGCCCAGATCTGGCCATTGCTGGGGCTCATGAACCGTTATCTGGGCAATGTGCAGACAGCCATCATCAATTTCAGCATGGAAAAAGCGCGTGATGCCGCCTGGTCATTCGCCGAGACCTTGTCACCCCTGCCTGCAGCGCAACGCCAGCAGGCAATCGGGAACAAGGATGAAGCGATAGCAGCATTTTCCCGCGTCATTTCCCACCCCGGCTGGGTGGGAGCCTTGGTCAATAAAATCGTCCGCCTGGGCGAGCGGGGCACAACCCGCCAGCGTATCGAGATACTGGAGTGATCGATACAACTGACTGAAATCGATGTGAAGAAACAAATTGACGGAAACCCGCTGCTGCTCTCCCTTACGTAGAGCTTGCTCAGAAAGTATAAATGGTTGTTTTTGAATTGAAATGTCTTATAAATCAATAATATTTAAGTGCAAGGTTTTTGAACAAATTATGCGAAAACCCTTGCACTTGATTTGAACGCAAGCTCACCCATGCTCAATTAATCATAGTAAACCGCGTATTGTTAGAAATAATATTCTTTATAAAACAATTGGTTGTTAATTTTAAATCTCAAACGATCGGTAACTATTCAGCGTATTTTTTCTCTCAGTCATTCTGCAACATAAAATCAGGCAGTTTTCCGGCGAAGAGCAAGGAAAGCGCCTCGGAAGCAGAAACATTATTTTTTCTGCAAGTAGACAGATAACTGCGTACCCGACAGAAGATATCAGCACCCTCTTTTGAGCGAAAGCAACCTGATATTTTCTGATGCACTTTGGTCATCCTGATATCGTTTTCACCTTGGTTGTTTGTGAAAGGCACGATGGGATTAGTCATGAATCGCAAGACATCCTGTTCATAAAGTTGAAGACGTTCAAGCAGGTTTCGAGCCTTGCTTCGTTTAATCCGCCCTCGCTGACCTGGTTTTTTTGTTTCATCCGGCGCAGGACATTCATTTTCCGCTTGTTTCAATAAATCCCGGTAGCGTTGTGCGTAATGCTCGGCCTGTTCTGTGGGTAAAACATTTCCTTGTGCTTTAACATCTGCCAGAATGGCTTGCAGCAACGTTTGCATCTGTCTCGCCCACTGCTGGTTATCCTGTTCATAGGCACGTTCCAGTTCACGCAGATGATGCGCATTACACAGTGCGTGCAGACAAGCGGTGTACCGGTAATAGGGCTTCCAATGGTCATGACAAAGGATGCCGTTAAACCGTGGTAGCACGCCTTTCTCATTCATAGCATCGGTGCCGCGGTGAGTATGTGCATAAAACAGTGTCCAGTTTTCATTTGAGTGACAATGCAGCCAATGTGTCTTGCCATTGATATTGATGCCCGTTTCATCGGTATGCAACAAAGGCGATGCCTTGAGCTTTTCAATCAACTTTTGCTCAAACGGTTCAAGCAGGGCATAGGCCTGCTGATTGAAGTTGTAGATCGAGCCTGCGCTGATAGGCAGATCTATCTGATCCTGAAAGTATTCCCGCACCCGATGATAGGGAATCAGTTGGTATTGCGACAGATAAACGGCATGGGCCTTGACACCATTGCCATACTGAACCGCTTTAGTGACATGATCTGGAAACGGTGCCACAAAACGCCGTCCATCTTCATCTTCCAGTACCTCTGCCCGGTATTCGGTGACTAAACGGCTGATGTCGATATCAAATACCTGGCGCCGCTCAAACCCCGCTTCCCGGTATTGACCTGGTGGCAGAATCGAACGATCAACCGCCAGCACTTTGATCTCATCGGGGTCATCCGCTTGTCGAAGCGTAGCGCCAACACTGCCTATTTGACCGCCCGCTTTGCGGCTGCCTTCTCCGATTCGTTTCTCGCGGGGACGATTCTTGTCCGATGATGGTGGTTTGCTGCTGTTGCGGCTACTAAGGCCTAAACGATTTACTAGCACCTGAACAACCACTAACAGTGCTTCCAGCGTTGTGCTTAATGCTGGCGGCAGGTTTTGCTCCTTCGCTAGAAGTTCCTGCACCTTTTTTACCGTGGCTTCCACGTCTATGCCGTCGACTGTCAAAGTGTTGTTCCAATAGCTGTTTCTGATATAACGCTATTGTACAACCTGTTTTCAAAACACAATTTTTCGACTCAGATCGCGCCATACCACACTGTAATTTTGCCGACCTTCACGTGCGTGAATTAACCATTTTGACGGCTGCAATACATCTTTATGCGACGATTACACATGCCCTAGCAGGCAACTCCAAATGTATCGGCAATCTTGCTTTTTTACACGAAAACCCTGTCAAGCACTTTTTACATTTTTTCGCTGAATAGTTACAACGATCGTAAGAAATACTTTTTGAATAAGCCCTAAGTACCGCTTTCCCGGTAGTTTAGTTCAACAAGGTTTATCCGCCGCCGATAAGGCAGCGGCTAGTGCAAGCTTGGGGAAGGCGGCGGATAAACGCTATTCGTTGGGCGGTATCAAACAGTGGTATGCATGCGCAATTGGGGTTTAGCGAAAAGTATTCATCTCAAAAGGCACGATGATGAACATCTCACCTGACAAGCAGAACATTGACCGCGTGTTCTCAAACACGGTCTACTACATAGACTTCTACCAGCGTGACTACCGCTGGGCCGCCGAGCCAGTTCTACGTCTCCTTGACGACTTGTTCCACAAGTTCGATGGGCAGTACGCTCGTTCCAGCGACCTTGATCCAAGCAAGGAGACGATCGCCACACACTATCCCTGGTATTACCTAAACACGTACGTAACAAACGTTGTGGATGGGCGCGTTTATGTCGTCGACGGACAGCAGTG
>NZ_JBEUDO010000075.1:0-9470 GCF_050584665.1 Nitrosomonas sp. ANs5 | reverse complement strand
ACGCAAATTACTGCACGCAATCTACGGCATGCTGCATCACAACATGCCGTTTGATGGTGACAAGTTTTTCAAAATGAAGGCCGCTAATACGTAAATTTGGCTTGACTGAAGACAGAGTATCTACGCCTGTGACAGCAAAAATTTTTGTTCGAATCACTGCACAGCTCGACTGACCGTCGTATAATAAGCGCCACTCTCCGACGTGATACAGGCGCCGGATAGACAGCCACGCCGATAAACACTATGCGTTATGCCCCATGAACAGGCGCATCTATTTAACCTTTTATTGATCCTAATCAATAAATCTCACCTCCCTTTGGTTCACGATTTAACTCCGACTGTCGCATAATGTGGAGGTAACGATGAACATGCTAGAGAAAGAAGATGCTGAAACATTTAAAGATTTGGGTTGGAATTTCGCATTCATAGTCGCCGTGGCGGTGGCTTTGATTGTCATGTCTGTATACTTTTCGTAAGTGGCCGATCGACGAAAAAAACTGGGATTAGCTATATTAGCTATTCTTAAATTTAAGCGTTCCAGTGAACAAGCCACCGGCTGAAAGCCGGTGGCTATATGTAACAAGTTGCCGTTTAAGGCCTCATCAAAGTTAAAGGGGGCGCCCAGGCACCCCACGCAATCTTCGTCACCCAACCGCGTCCAAAAATTCCCACAGAACGAGTGGCTCAGCTTTGGCTATCCAGACCCCTTTGACGTGGGCAGTTGCTAGTAAATTCCGAAGCTCTCAGTCAGGTTTAACGGCCATTCTGCCACTGCCAAGGAAGAATACTGCAAGCCCCGTCAGCAAGAAGAAAATCTGCAATTCCAGCCCATATCCACCGTGATCGGTTAATGTAAATAAGTGGCTGCGGTGCACCAGCACTATTGCAAATATCATATTGCCAAAAACAAGCAAACCACCCAGCCGGGAATATATTCCAAAAATGATCATCAGCGGCGCAATGACTTCTCCCAGATACACCCCGTAAGCCAAAGCCTGTGGCAGATTCATGCCAACCAGCTGTTTGCTGATAAAATCGAGGGAAGCCGGGTTGAGTATCTTGTTGGCACCATGAAACAGCATCAATACGCCTACGCCGAGGCGCAGGGTCAATTTACCCAGGGTATCGCTCTGGAACGGAAGACTCATAATATTATCTCCTTAAACTATGTGTGCTCGAATATACCAATGCCATTCGTTGCCAACTTTTATGATACGACCCGTCTGAATCAAGGGAAACCTAGTATGCGATTTCGCCACTTGAAGCCTACCTGCCCCTATGCATACAGATTCTCGGAGATTATACGCATTTACCCGCACCGGAACACATGCGCATCATTCACGCAGCTGAAAATCGCAATGCCAGATTTTTTCCCGACCACTGTAATTTGACGTCGACCGGATGATGCGCAAGCGCACCCTTGATTTCAGATTCCAAACAGCTTCTCAGGGTAGCTCTTTGATCAGTCTTGTATCGTCATCCAGCCGTTTGGCCTGTTGCCGATGCACTATCCGCATGATTTGCCCCTACTCGGCAGCACTATGGCGTCCAATGAATAAGAATGGTTAGCGAAAAAGGCTGCGCCCTCGGTATAATTCGCGGCATGAAAACAGATGCATTCGATTTTTATTTGCCAGACGACTTGATTGCGCAATTTCCGCTTGCCAACCGCGCGGATAGCCGTATGCTGTATGTCGGCGGTACGGCGCAGCACATCAAGGATGCCACTTTCAGGGATCTACCCCACTACATGCGCCAGGGTGATCTGCTGGTGCTCAACAATACCCGTGTGATCAAGGCCCGCCTGTCCGGCTTCAAATCCAGTGGTGGCAAGGTAGAAATTATGGTCGAGCGCCTGCTGGATACGCACCGCGCGCAGGCCCTGATTCGCGCCAGTCACGCGCCGGCGGTCGGTTCAACGTTATCGTTGAGCGACGGCATCACCGCCGTGGTGGAAGCCCGCCAGCAGGATATCTACACGCTGCACTTCCCGCATCCGCTACCATTGCTCGAACTACTCGACCACTACGGACGCGTGCCGCTGCCGCCCTATATCGAGCGGTCCGTCACCGATTCCGATGAAAACCGCTACCAAACTGTTTTTGCGCAGGAAAGCGGCGCGGTCGCCGCGCCCACAGCGGGGCTGCATTTCGACCAGGCGATGCTGGATACCTTGCGCGCGATGGGCGTATCGATTGCCTATATCACACTGCATGTCGGTGCGGGGACTTTCCAGCCGGTACGGGTGGATAACATCGAAGATCATGTCATGCATGCCGAGCGATACAGCATTCCACCCGACACGATCGAAGCCATTCAGGCCTGCAAAACCGGTGGCGGGCGCGTGCTCGCGGTGGGCACCACTTGCTTGCGCGCACTCGAGGCTTGCGCACGCGCCAATGATGGGCAGCTGGTTGCGGGTCAGGGCGAAACCAACCTTTTCATTACCCCCGGTTATCGTTTCCAGGTGGTCGACCGACTACTGACCAACTTCCATTTACCTCGCTCCACTCTGCTGATGCTGGTCTCCGCTTTCGCGGGCATGGACGCCATCCAGCGTGCCTATCAGCATGCAGTTGCCGCCCGCTATCGTTTTTTCAGTTATGGCGATGCCATGCTTCTCGAAATCCAATCATGAATTTTCAGTTACATTGCAGCGACCGGCAGGCCCGCCGGGGCACCCTGACGCTGGCGCATGGGGTGGTGGAAACACCCGCATTCATGCCCGTTGGCACCTATGGCGCGGTCAAAGGCCTGTCGCCAGAGGATTTGCAGACACTGGGCGCCGATATTATTCTGAGCAACACGTTTCATCTGTGGCTACGGCCAGGGCTGGAAGTCATCGAGGCGCATGGCGGATTACACCGTTTCATGGGCTGGGATGGCCCCATTCTGACCGACTCGGGTGGTTTTCAGGTATTCAGCCTGGGCGCGCTGCGCAAAATCAGCGAACAAGGTGTGCATTTCCGCTCGCCTGTCAATGGTGACGCCTGTTTTCTGACGCCCGAGGAATCCATGCGGATTCAGCGTGTGCTGAATTCGGATGTCGTCATGATCTTCGATGAATGCACGCCCTACCCGGTGGATATCCAGACCGCCGAGCAATCCATGCAGCTCAGCCTGCGCTGGGCCGAGCGTTCCAGGGCCGCTCATGCAGGTAATCACAATGCCTTGTTCGGCATCGTGCAAGGCGGCATGTATGAGTCACTGCGTGACCGCTCAGTCGCGGCACTGTGTGATATCGGCTTTGATGGCTACGCCATCGGCGGGCTTTCGGTTGGCGAACCCAAGCAGGATATGCAACGCATTCTCACCCATACCGCCCCTCAGCTACCGGTCGACCAGCCGCGCTACCTGATGGGGGTGGGTACCCCAGCAGACATCGTATACGCCGTCTCCCAGGGAATCGATTTATTCGATTGCGTCCTGCCGACCCGCAATGCGCGCAATGGCTGGCTCTACACCAGGCACGGCATACTCAAGCTGCGCAACAGCCGCTACCGGCTGGACACCGCGCCGCCGGACGCACAATGCGCGTGCTACACCTGCCGCCATTTCAGCCGCGCCTACCTGCATCACCTGCAGCGGACCAATGAAATGCTGGGTGCGCGCCTCAATTCCCTGCACAACCTGCATTACTATCAACAGCTGATGGCAGACATTCGCCAGGCCATTGAAACCGGCCGCTTCGAGCAACTGGTACAGGAATTTTCGGTCTAAAACTTCATGTTAGAATATACGACACTTCGCTTTTATCTTTGTTATTTTCAACCCCGAGGAGGGAATTGCCATGTTTATAAATGAAGCCTTCGCCCAAGCCGCCGGTGGTGCGGCTCAGCCCGAACCGACTCTGATGAGTTTTCTGCCGCTGATCGGTATTCTCGTCATTTTCTACTTTTTGTTGATTCGCCCGCAAACCAAACGCGCAAAAGAACAAAAACAAATGCGCGATGCGTTGCAAAAAGGCGATGAAATCATCATCGCCGGTGGCGAGTTGGGGCGGGTCACGAGCGTGGGAGAACATTATATCACCATGGAAATTGCCCCCGATCTTGAAATCACTGTCCTCAAGACGGCCATTCAAACCCTGCTGCCCAAAGGCACACTGAGAACCATCGATACTGGCAAAAGCAATCGTGCGCTCAAAAGCACCAAGCAGCAGAAAACGCAAGAATCTCAGAAAGATCAGCCTGAAGAAAACAGGCCTGAAGCGGATACGACCGACTCTGCCAGCGAAACCACCAAGCAAGACAGCGAAAAAAACTGATTGTTACCGATTTGCCATACCTTGACGCCGCCAAAATCCTGCCAGGACTTTAGCGGCTGTTTTTTCTTCCGAACACACTGGTCACCATGAATCGCTACCCCCTTTGGAAATATCTCATCATCGCGGTTTCTCTCCTGTTTGGGTTGCTGTACACCTTGCCCAATTTTTTCGGTGAATCGCCTGCCATTCAGATTTCTCCGCTGCGCGCCAGCGCACAGGCCGATGCCGCGCTCCTGCAGCAGATCGAACAAACACTGGCCCGACATCATCTGCCGTTCAGCGGCACGTTGCTGGAAGCCAGCGGCATCAAGATCCGCTTCACCGATACCGACACCCAGATCAAGGCTCGGGACGTACTGGAAGCCGAGATTGGCAACGATTTCATCGTTGCCCTCAACCTGCTGCCCAATTCTCCCGAGTGGATGAGCCGCATCGGCGCGCTGCCCATGTACCTGGGGCTGGATCTGCGCGGTGGCGTGCATTTCATGCTGCAGGTGGATATGGATGGCGCGCTCTTGAAATCGCTCGATCGTTACAGTTCCGATCTGCGCAGTACACTGCGCGAACAGCGAATTCCTTCGGCGGGGATCGATCGGGATGGCGATCAAATTGTGATCAAATTCCGCAATGCCCAGACACGGGACAGAGCCATTGCCGAGCTCAGCAAAACTTTTGTCGATCTAGATTTGCGTACCATCGATACGGCCGACGATTTTCACTTGCAGGTCACCATCAAACCGGATGTGCATAAGCGCATGCAAACAGCCGCCTTGCAGCAGAACATCACCACCCTGCGCAACCGGGTCAATGAACTTGGGGTTGCGGAGCCGATTATCCAGCAAGCCGGCTCCGATCGGGTAATCGTCCAGTTGCCGGGCGTGCAGGATACGGCCAAAGCCAAGGATATTCTGGGACGCACCGCGACGCTGGAAATTCGTATGGTGGATGACGAAAGCGATATCGAGGCCGCCCTGCGCGGCCAGCCACCGTTCGGTACCGAACTTTTCACCGAACGCGGCGGTGGCCCCTTGCTGGTCAAAAAACAAATATTGCTGACGGGTGACCGTATCACAGACGCCCAACCGGGATTCGATCAGGACAATCAGCCCGCTGTCCATGTCACCCTGGACAGCAATGGCGCTCGGATTTTCAAGCAGCTGACGCGGCAAAATGTCGGCAAGCGCATGGCTATTCTGCTGGTCGAGAAACATCTGACCGAAGTGGTCACCGCACCGGTCATTCGTGAAGAAATTGGCGGCGGACGCGTCCAGATCAGCGGACGCATGAGCAGCACCGAAGCGCGCGACGTCGCCCTGCTGTTGCGCGCAGGCGCGCTGGCAGCGCCGATGGAAATTATCGAAGAACGTACCGTCGGGCCCAGCTTGGGTGCCGAGAACATCTCCCGAGGATTCAACTCGACGCTGTATGGCTTCCTTGCAGTAGCCCTGTTCATCGCGATCTACTACATGGCTTTTGGCGCGATCTCCGTGACGGCACTGTCAATCAACCTGCTGCTGCTGATCGGCCTGCTGTCGATTCTGCAAGCGACTTTGACCCTGCCCGGCATGGCGGCCATCGCGCTGACGGTCGGGATGGCGATCGACGCCAATGTCCTGATCAATGAACGCATCCGCGACGAAATCCGTAATGGAATCGCGCCACAGGCCGCCATCCACGCCGGGTATGAACGCGCACTGGGCACCATTCTGGATTCGAACATCACCACGCTAATCGCCGGGATCGCCCTGTTTGCGTTCGGCTCCGGACCGGTCAAGGGATTTGCGGTCGTGCTCTGTCTGGGGATTCTGACATCGGTCTTCAGCGCGACCATGGTTTCGCGCGGCATGGTCAACTTGTTTTACGGTAACCGCAAACTGAACCGGGTACCCATCGGCTCGGTCTGGAAACCCAAACGTAGCAAGCGTTGAGCAACCACTTACCTGAGACTGGATACACATGGATTTCTTTAGATTTGAACGCGATATTCCTTTTATGCGCTGGGGGAAGTACTCGACCATTCTTTCCCTGACGATTTTTATACTCTCCATTTTTTTCATCGCCACCCGCGGGCTCAATCTGGGCGTGGATTTCACCGGCGGGACCGTCATGGAAATCAGCTACGGGCAACCAGCAGACCTGGCCCGGACCCGTAATGTGCTGGCCGGAATGGGCATAACTGACGCGACCGTACAGAATTTTGGCACCTCGCGGGATGTATTGATCCGGCTGCCCGCGAAACAGGAATTCACTGGCGGCAATCTGTCCGAAGTCGTCATGGACGCACTTAGGCAGGATGACGAGACTGTCGAAATGCGGCGCGTCGAGTTTGTTGGCCCACAAGTTGGGCAGGAATTGCTGGAAAATGGCGCACTGGCATTGCTGTTCGTCTCGCTTGGCATAGTTATCTACCTGGCGATTCGTTTCGAATGGAAATTCGGTATCGCTGGCATCGTGGCCAATCTGCATGACGTGGTCGTGATTCTGGGATTCTTCGCTTTCTTTCAGTGGGAGTTCTCCCTGACCGTACTGGCCGCTGTGCTGGCGGTACTGGGTTACTCGGTCAATGAGTCGGTTGTAATTTTTGACCGGATCCGTGAGAACTTCCGCAAGCTGCGCAAGGCATCGGTGGCCAAAGTGATCGACAACGCGATCACCATGACCATGTCCCGGACCGCCATCACCCACGGCAGCACGCAAATGGTGGTCATCTCGATGCTGCTGTTCGGGGGCGAGGTGTTGTACTATTTTGCCCTGGCCTTGACAATCGGCATCCTGTTCGGCATTTATTCCTCCATTCTGGTCGCCAGCCCCATTCTGGTCCTGCTGGGTGTCAAACGGGAAGATCTGGTCAAACCCGAGCGCAAACCCCAGGAAGAAGCCTTGCCATGAGCAGCCGGCAGCCAAATGATCAGCCTCGTAGGGTGCTGCGCTTGCGCACCATAAAACTGGGGCTGAATTATTCCGGATTGCAGGCATCTCACTGCAAACAAGCTTAGCGATATAACCGCTATTGATTGTCTGGCCACACTCACGGCCGGCCGCCGAATGACCTGGAGGCTGTCCGAGAATAGCGATCGTAGCGAGGGCGAGGCTGGTTGAGTTGGATTTTTCGATCATTTGGGGCGAATAGTCGTTCTATTTAACGAAAAGGATCGTAAAATCCGACCAATCAGGCTCGTCCGCAGTAGATCAGTCTATTCTCGGACAGCCTCCCAGGCACGATCCACTTTAATCGCGCCACCACGATCCAAGATTACGGAAGCGACCATGTACGAACTCATACAATGGATAGTTCAGACTATCGGCAGCCTGGGTTATCCAGGTATTTTCATATTAATGTTTCTTGAATCCAGTTTCTTTCCGTTTCCGAGCGAAGTCGTGATGGTGCCGGCAGGTTATTTGGCCTATCAAGGCGAAATGAACCTGTTTGCAGTCGTGGCATGCGGCATCATCGGCAGCCTGGCGGGTGCATTGTTCAACTATTATCTTGCCGTCCGGCTGGGACGTCCGCTACTGATCCGCTATGGACGCTATTTCATGTTCACCGAGACTTCGATGCAAAAGATGGAAGGCTTTTTCTCACGCCATGGCCATATTTCCACTTTTACCGGACGCCTGATCCCGGGTGTGCGCCAGTATATTTCACTCCCGGCCGGACTTGCCCGCATGCACCTGGGATTGTTCAGCTTCTATACCGGTCTCGGCGCAGGCATCTGGGTGCTCATTCTTACCCTGCTTGGCTATTACATCGGGGATAACGAAGATCTGGTCAAGGACTATTTACAGGAAATCGTGCTCTACCTGATTCTCCTCTGCATGGCAGGCATCGGCGTGTATTGGCAATTCAATCGACACAAGAGAAAATAAGCGTATGGCAGGCCTGACTCCACAAACTCCCATTCCCACCGAATTGAAGCTGCACCGCAAATCCGGCATCCTGGACATCACCTTCAATGATGGCCAGGCCTTCAGTTTCTCGTGTGAATTTCTCAGGGTCCACTCACCTTCTGCGGAAGTGCGCGGCCACAGCCCCGAGCAAGAGATTCTGCAGACTGGCAAAAAAAATGTCACCATTACCCATATCGAGCCGGTTGGCCGTTATGCCATCCGGCTGGATTTCTCCGACGGCCACAACACTGGCTTGTATTCCTGGGATTTGCTCTATAATTACGGCCTGAACCAGGCGGCCATGTGGCAGCGCTATCTACGGCGCCTGGAAGAATCCGGCGGCAGCCGGGAGACGCCATAGCCTACCCTATCAAATTTAAACCACCCATTCAGGGAATTTCCCAAATGACCAATACGACGCACTTCGGTTTTACAACGGTCTCCGAAACGGAAAAAGCACGCAAAGTCGCTGATGTTTTCGATTCTGTAGCCGCACGCTACAACTTGATGAACGATCTCATGTCCCTCGGACTGCATCGCATCTGGAAGAAATTCGCGATCGAAGCCAGCGGGGTTAGAGAGGGCAACAAGGTGCTGGACATCGCAGGCGGCACCGCCGACCTGACCAATCTGTTCCTGGAAAAGGTGGGACGCAGCGGCGAGGTATGGCTGACCGACATCAATAATTCCATGCTGTCGATCGGCCGCGATCGTTTGCTCAACGAAGGCAAAAGTACGCCTGTGGCACAATGCGACGCGGAAAAACTCCCCTTTCCCGACAACTATTTTGATCGAGTCAGCGTCGCCTTCGGTCTCAGGAACATGACGCACAAAGACCTGGCACTCAAGGAAATGTTGCGCGTATTGTGCCCCGGTGGTTCAGTCATCGTGCTCGAATTCTCCAAGGTTTGGAAACCTTTACAGCCGTTCTATGATGCCTATTCCTTCAAGGCCTTGCCGATGATGGGCAAGGTTATCGCCAGTGACGATGCCAGCTACCGCTATCTTGCCGAATCCATCCGTATGCATCCCTCCCAGGAAGAGCTGAAACAAATCATGCAGCAGGCTGGATTCGAGCGGGTTGAATATTTCAATCTGACTGCTGGCGTTGTGGCACTGCATCGCGGCTATAAGTTTTAGTCGGCAATCTAGGGCGTGTCATCAGTTAGCGGAGTAATAACTTTCCGGATTCACAGTAGGATCTGATTTGTGATTCAAGATTCCTTGGCTAAAAAGGAGGAACTTGGGGATGACAAAGAGGCGCTACGCTCTGCGAGATGATCAGTGGGAGAGAATCAGAGATTTTTTACCTGGG